>JAAUSA010000110.1 GCA_012031975.1 Alkalinema sp. RU_4_3
TGGGGGTGGCGATCGAACATTGCATCAAATCTGCCAAACCGCTGTAACCAAGCCCGTCACCAAGATCGCCGGACCAAAACTCGCCCGCCAAAACGGCAACACAGGCCAATTCAAGGCCAGGCAGCCAATCCACCAGCTGATTAATGTGCCAAACACCCCGAGTAAAGCAGCTACAGCGATCGCCACCTGCGTAATATCCTGATTTAAGGCCCCGAAGATAAACCCCGCCACGGCGACAGGCGTAATGATCAGATTAATCCGAGCACTAATATCCGGTCGTCCCCGCGCTGCGAGTAAACTAAACAGCGAATTATTCAACAGCCGAAAATAGGCATAGAACAACAGCCAGGGCATCGCCGCGCAGGCGGGTATCCATTTAGGGCCAAACACCCAAGAAACTAATGCAGGCCGCAGAAGAAGGGCCATCACGCCATAGATTGGTGCGGCGATCCAGCCCCCGTATTGGACGAGTCGCAACACCGATCGCCTCTGACTTTCCGAATCCGGTAACCGGGCAAACTGGGTGGTGCCCACCTGCTCGATGGCCTGCCGCAAAATCATCGTAAGGGCCGTGGTGATCTGGTAGGCGAAGTTGTAGAAGCCCAACTGGGTTTGGCTCATCAATTTACCAATCACGAAATTATCCGCATTGGCATTGACAAAAAAGGTGAAGCTAAACCCCGTGGCACCGAGGCAATAGCGCAGGACTTCCGATCGCACCTCTGGATCAATTCCCCATTTGAAGCGGTAGCCCGCTTGTTTTTGGGTCAAGCCACAGGCCACGATCCAATAGGCTAGATCGCCTAGTGCAAAGGACCAGTAGCTCCCATGGGCCAACGCACAACCCACCGTCACCGCCACCCGCACCAGGGAAGCAAGGCTCGTTGCCTGGGCCAATTCCTTCTGCCGCATTTGGCGATTCAACATGCCAGCACCCACGGACTGTACGAAGGAGAGGAGCAGACTCCCAGCGAAAATCGCCAGCAACCCTACCAAATCCGGTACACCGAAGAACCCAGCCACCAGGGGAGAAATCGCCACGAGCAACGCAGCTAAACCGCCCCCGGTGACGATCGCCAAACTAAAGGTCGTATTCAGATAGCGCGGATCGTCCACACCCTTGTACATCAGAAACGAACCCACCGTCCCCTGGGTGAACAGATTGACCAAGGCCCAGAAAATATAGGCGATCGCAATGACTCCAAACTCCTCCGGTGTCAGGAGCCTGGCCAGCAATAGATTACTCACCAAGGCCAGTAATCTCGTAACTAGGGCTCCGGACGTAGACCAGATAGCACTTTTGAGCAGGGAGGTTGTCATGTTGTGCCTACTTGGACGTTGCGGGTTTGAGCTGATGCTGGATGCCGAGGCGGCTTAGGGGGGCGAGTTTGATCGCAACCAGGGTGAAGAGCGATCGGATATCCCGGTAGAAAATTCGGCAGTTGTAATCCCAGGACTGGTCGATCAGGATTTTGGCTAAGGGGAGATCGCCGCTGGTCAGGGCCAGGCGAGCCAGATAGCGGTAGAGATAGGCCTGGGCCGTGGGCATCACGGGTGCAAGGGGCGCTGGGGACTGGCGGACGGCCTTCAGGATGACCCGTTCGCCATAGTGCTGCATTTGGGGCAGATGGGTGGAGAGGGCCTGGGGCCGGACGCGATATTGGCAGAGTTTCCTGGGTTCGCGGAAGAAATAGGTCGTCCGTAGCGCCGCAATTCTCAACCAAAAATCGACATCCTCAAAACTCCGCAGCTCTTCGTCAAATCCACCCACGTCCTCCCATAGATGGCGGCGAAACACACCATTGGAACCATGGCCTACGAAGTTTTTACAAAGCAGTGCGGGGAGCACATCGTCGTAGATCGGTTTGCCATCGAGGCTGACGGCGGTGACGCTGCCGTCCTCACGGATGATTTCCGAGGCGCTGTAGACCACGCCCACGGAGGCAGCGCTTCTAGGCGATCACATGGTCATCAGCTTGTCGGGATGATACAGGTCATCGCCATCAAGCAGCGCAATGAATTCACCCTGGGCATGTTTGATCCCATAGTTGCGGGCAGAGGACAACCCCCCGTTGGGCTTTTGCAGGAGTTTGAATCGATCGTCTCGGTTGCAAAACTCACGGGCGATCGCCGCACTGCCATCCGTGGAGCCATCATCTACGATCAGCACCTCGAAGTTACGCAGGGTTTGAACCTCCAAGGAGCAGAGCGTATCCGCCAGATAGGCTTCAATGTTGTAGGTGGGCACGACGACGCTGACGATCGGTTTTGGGACTGCCATGGGAGCGGGTTTCAGCTCGGGCAGATTTTTGATTTCAATGGTTGCTTGGGGCATGGTTTTGTGATGGGTAATTTAGACGGTGAGGTTGATTTGGCGATCGAGCAGGTCAAGGATTTGACTGTCGTGATCGCTGTCGAACTTGCGGGCAAAGAATACGTTGGCATTACTGAGCGTGGTGTAATCCTGGGTCGTTAAGACACGGGGATGACCATGGCTGAGCTTGGGGAAATCAAAGAAGCGTTTGCAGTCCTTGGATATCTTGAACTTGCGGCTATTGACCAACACAGTCTGGAAAAACGACTCGTCACCGTTTTGGACATGCTGGTAATAGTCCAGAATATGACTGCTGTTTTCCCCAAACTCCAACAGGTGAATGATGCATTTGCGCGACAGCATACAGAGGTAGGAACCGCCGTAGCATTTGAACTTAATCGAAAACGGCGGTGCGACCCGGTGGCCGATCGTTAATCCGTAGGCAAAGTTGATCCGGAAGAAGGGCTGGATGTAGTTCACCACCTTGAGACAGTGAAACAGGTCCTGCGCCCATTCAGGTAGATGTTTGACTAGCTGGTGGTAATGGAAGAAGTAGCGATTGTAGCTCTCGCCGAATTTCCAATGGCTCTCATCGGAGAACGCTTGGAAATTCTCCATATAGGCATCCTGGTCGGACGAGGCTAGAAACATCTCCAGCTTCGTCAGGGGCTGCGTGGGATAGTCCTGGCCCGATAGATTAACCACCCAGTCAAAACTCAATCCGCTGCGCACCAGCCAGCGCACCGCATCAAGGTAGGCCCGGACGATCGAGAAATCGCCCCGCTGACTGTGGGTAGCAAACAAATACACCCCCGGTATCTTCTCAAAACGCTGAATATCCAGCACCGAACTGCTGAAATCATGGGTGACCAGTACGATCGACTCCTTCGACTGCTGCTTAATACAGCGCACCAGTCGTTCGAGTTGATCCAGGTTACGATGACTCTGAATCAAATAGCAGATGTTCATGGGTAATGAACTCCTATGTATTGTGAGTCTGTGGCGTGAACCGATTAATGGGAGATTGTAGAGTGTTGCGATCGGGTCGATCGGGTCACACCTGCCGTTAAATGGCTGAAATTGAAGTCCTTGAAACTCAAGTCCTTAAAATTCAAGGTCTCTTCGGTGATCCAATTGTTAGACTCATGGTCCTTAATTTGGAGGCTGAGGTGATTGGATTTACCCAGCACCACATGTAAGGCAAAGGCGGGATTGCCGACCAGGTAGCGATTGGCCAGACGGTTAGGCTCTTGGATTAGGCGGTATACCCATTCCAATCCCAAGCCAGAAATGGGTTTGGGACAATCGACCACGCCGCCAGCGAGGCGATCGATCGCCGCTCCCCCGAGCAAAATTGCCTTGGCATTCACCTGGTGGCGATGTTTCCAAGCCCAGGATTCCTGGCGCGGCACACCCATGCCGAGCAGCAGAATATCCGGCTCGACCTGGTTGATTTGGTCGATGATCGCATTGTTTTCCTGGGCGTCCTCCATGGAGAAATAACCATGGTGACCGTAGGCCTTGATATTTGGATATTGCTTGCGGAGATTCTCCAAGGCAAGATCTGCGAACTCGGGTTTTGAACCTAGCAAAAACATCGATCGATGTTTTGTCTCACAATAGTCCAGCAATTGGGGCATTAATGTCGTGTAGGATACACGATAATCCGATGGGAGTTTGAGCCCCATATATTCTATGGCTTTGAGAATTCCCGTACCGTCGCAGTGAGTGATGTCGGCACTCTGCATAAAGTCGTAGAACCAGGGCAATTCCATGGAAAAGTTAAAGCTGTTGACGTTGTAATTGGCGACCACAATGGCGCGATCGCCTTGGCAGGCGCGATCGATGCTCTGAATAATCGAATCGGTGGTCATACAGGTGATGCGTCGCCCGAGTAGAGAGATATCTACAGCGGGTAAAACCTCCGACTTGGCAGGCGTCGGCGGATGGGTGGGCTGAATCGACTTGATCGGACGAACCTGGAGTGAAGTCATCGGTATTACCTTGAATGGAATACTTAGACACACCGGAGAGAAATTAAGAAAAACTGAAGTGGCAATCTGTTCGGAGTCATCTGTCTGTAAACCTAACCAACGATCAATCCAAACCCTTGGATTACCGCCGATATGACATTCCAACAATTCATGATTTGATAGGTTTATCAGTTCTCAGATATCAGACCTGTTTAATTTAGGCTAGATTTTCTAATCCCATATCTGTCTTTAGTAGTATTTCTTGGGTTGATTTCTGGACTCTTAATACCCTTTCTATGTTTATAAATAAATTATAAAGTCGGCAAAGGTGGATTTTGGTGGTTCGGAGAAGCAGCCACTCAACGCTAGGGATGCCCCAGACTCAAAATCTAGACTCAAAACCCTCCGGACCCACCCCCGATCGCACCGAGGAGAGATAACCGCTCCTCCCCAGTTCGGGCCATAGGGCAGGCAGGCGGCGTACAATATCTACATATAAAGAAGATGCTGAGGATTCCGCCGGAGGCTGTATCCTTATCTTCGGAATTCCCGCAATGCTGTTTTGTTGCTTTTGAGGAGCTTTGTAACCCATGGGTAGAGTCGTTGGCATCGACCTTGGTACAACTAACTCTGTGGTCGCCGTGATGGAAGGCGGCAAACCCGTGGTGATCGCGAACGCCGAAGGCCTGCGCACCACCCCCTCCTACGTGGGTGTCAGCAAGGACGGAGAGCGCTTGGTCGGCCAGATGGCCCGTCGCCAGTCCATACTGGATCCACAAAATACCTTCTACGCCATCAAGCGTCTGATGGGGAGCACCTACAGCGAGATCCGCGACGAAGCCAAGCAGGTGCCCTACACCGTGCGCCGGGACGAGCGGGGCAATATTAAGGTGAAGTGTCCTCGCCTCGATCGCGACTTCGCCCCCGAAGAACTCTCCGCCATGATCCTGCGCAAGCTGGCCGATGAGGCCGGACGCTACCTGGGCGAACCCGTGACGGGGGCTGTGATTACGGTGCCCGCCTACTTCAATGACTCCCAGCGCCAGGCCACCCGCGATGCGGGTCGGATCGCCGGCCTAGAGGTCAAACGAATTCTCAACGAGCCGACGGCGGCTTCCCTTGCCTACGGGTTGGATCGCAACCAAAGCGAAACCGTATTGGTATTCGATCTCGGCGGCGGGACCTTTGACGTGTCAGTGCTCGAAGTTGGGGACGGGGTGTTCGAGGTCTGCTCCACCAGCGGCGACACCCAGCTCGGCGGCGTGGACTTCGATAAGAAGATTGTGGACTGGCTGGCCGAGGCGTTTCTCACCGAGCACAGCATTGACCTGCGCAAGGACCGTCAGGCCCTCCAGCGGCTGACTGAAGCAGCGGAGAAGGCCAAGATTGAACTCTCAGGCGTGGGGGTGACGGAGATCAATCTGCCCTTTATCACTGCCGGGGAAGATGGGCCGAAACATATTGAGACAAGATTGACTCGATCGCAGTTCGAGGAAATGTGCGATGACCTGATGCTGCGCCTAAGGGAGCCCGTCAAACAGGCCGTGCGGGATGCGGGGTTTGGGCCAGCGGACATCGATGAGGTGGTCCTCGTCGGCGGCGGCACCCGGATGCCCATGGTCCAGGATCTTGTGCGGGGTTTGATTCGTCGCGAACCCAATCAAAACGTCAACCCCGATGAAGTGGTGGCGATCGGTGCCGCCATTCAAGCCGGGATCCTCGGTGGCGTTTTGAAGGATATTCTGCTGCTGGATGTGACGCCTGTGTCGATCGGCCTCGAAACCATTGGCGGCCTGATGAAGAAAATCGTCCCCCGCAACACCACGATTCCGGTGCGCCGCACAGACGTGTTCTCCACCTCAGAAGATAACCAAACCTCCGTCGAAGTCAACGTCGTCCAGGGCGAGCGCGACATGGCCTCGGGCAACAAGACCCTCGGGCGCTTCAAACTGATGGGCATTCCCCCGGCCCCGCGTGGCATTCCCCAGGTGCAGGTGTCCTTCGACATCGACGCCAATGGGATACTTCAGGTCACCGCCATGGATCGCACCACGGGCCGTGAGCAGAGCATCACCATCCAAGGCGCCTCCACCCTCGATGAGGATGAGGTCAAGCGGATGATGCTGGACGCCCAGGAATTTGCCGAATCCGATCGCCTGCGCAAGGAAAAGATCGAAAAACGCAACCGGGCCGAAACCCTCACCTTCCAATGCGAACGCCAGCTCCGCGAATCCACCCTGGACTTCGGCATGCAGTTCGTCAGCCCCTACCGCAACCGCATCGAACCCCTGGTCAAACGCCTCCGCGAAGCCCTCGCCGAAAACGACGATCGCCGGATTGACGTGGCCGAGGCCGATCTGCGAGATGCTCTCTACGACCTGCAGCGGGAGGTCTACGATCGCAACCAAGAGGAGAAAAAAGAAGGCGGCTTCCTCAACGCCGTGAAGGAATTCTTCCTCGACGAAGAGGACGACTACTACGACTCAGGCCGCAACCCCTACGACTACAACCGAGGCGGCTACGCCCTGGGCAGCAGCGATCCCTACGGCACCGGCGGCAGCTACGGCGGCGGCTACAACGCAGGCAACTACAACGCCGGACGCGGACCCCTACCGAATGACTACGGTCGAGACGGGGGGCGTGACACGGGCCGCAACAACGACTACGGTCGCGATACGGGCCGCAACTACGATCGCCCCGACAGCTACGGTCGTTCCGATAGCCGTCCCGATGACTATGGCCGCCAGGACAGCTACGGTCGCCAGGACAACTATGGCCGCCAAGACAACTATGGCCGCCAAGACAACTACGGTCGGGACAGTCGAGACGGCGGCGATCGCCCAGGGTCTAGTCGCCCTGACAGCTATGGCCGGGATGGTGGGCGCGATCGACCCGACAGTCGCCCTGGCAACCGTCCCCCCAGTCGTCCGGATTACAGCCGCGACAACTGGGATGACGAAGACGATTGGCGCTAACCACCCCGCCGAATTTTTCTCTCTTCTCTCTTCCTTCCTCTGCGCTAGTCCATGCAAAATTTCCGTAACTACTACGCCATTCTTGAGACTGAGCGCGATGCGCCCCCCGATGGGATTAAGCAGGCCTATCGCAAGCTGGCGCGTCAATTTCACCCCGATGTCAACCCCGGCAACAAGGTGGCCGAGGACCGCTTCAAGGAGATCAACGAGGCCTACGAAGTGCTGTCCGATGCCGAACGGCGGGCGCAGTACGACAAATTTGGCAGCTTCTGGAAACAGCAGGGCTTCCAAAAGGAGACCGACAAACGTTCCTGGGGCGGCTGGGGCAACAGTCCCAAACCTCCGGTCGAGGAAGAAGAGGATTTCTCCCAATTCCGCACCTTTAATGACTTTGTCGATGTCCTGCTGAGCGGGCGTTCCGCTGCGAACAAGCAAGGATCCACCGATCGCCCCAGCCGCGCCCCGAGCCCGATGACTGGGCCGACGACTGGGTGCCCCAGCGCCGTCCGCCCCAGGAGGACCCCTATACGATGCCACCGAGGCGAGAGGAACCGCGTCCCCAGGAGATTGGTCAGGCCCAGCCGAGAGACGCCGAGGCCTCCCTGGTGGTGCCCTTGGAGCGGGCCTTTGCGGGCGGTAAGGAGCGGGTGCGGCTGGAGGATGGGCGATCGCTGGAAATCGTCATGCCCGCTGGTATGGTGAATGGCCAAAAGGTTCGCCTGCGGGGCCAGGGCATCAACGGCGGCGATCTGTATCTATTGATCGAAGTGCCACCCCATCCGAAATTTCGGCTTGATGGGGTAGATGTGTTTTATCAGTTGCCGATTACGCCCGCCGAGGCCGTGCTGGGTGGACCCATTGCGGTACCGACAATTAGCGGGCCTGTGCGGATGAACCTGCCGAATCCGGTGCGATCGGGCCAGAAGCTACGTCTCGGGAAGAAGGGCTTTTGGGATGGGGGCGGCGATCGGGGGGACCAGATTATTGAGATTGTGATCCAGTTGCCCAAGGAATTGTCCGATCAGGAGCGCGATCTGTACGAGAAGCTGCGCCAGATCGAGACAAACCCTCGGGGCCTCTAGGGCTGGATGCCGTCTTCGGGGAACACCCATTGGGGGGCGCTGCTGCTGCGCTCCTGGGCCTTGCGGCGCACGGACTCCTCGGCGAGGGCCAGGATCTGGTCCAGGGATTTGGTTTCGATAAACTGGCTCGCCTGGGCGCGGGCCTCGGCGCTAGGGCATTGATCGCCCAGTTTGCAGCCCTGGGTGCATTCGACGGCACAGTTGATGGTCTGGGTCATAGTAATTTCTGTCTTTCTCTACATTCATTAAAGTACGACAGTTTTTTGGCTGGGTGAAGGGGGGTGATTTAAAGTGGAGTATTGCTGTTTGTGTGATGCCTTTGATGATTCGTCAGCCCTATCCTGAAATTGAACCCTATCGCCAGGGAATGCTCCAGGTCTCCGACCTCCATACCCTCTATTTCGAAGAGTCAGGTAATCCCCAGGGCAAGCCTGTGGTGTTTCTCCATGGCGGCCCTGGGGGCGGAAGCATAAGTATCTATCGCCAGATGTTTGACCCTAAGCGCTATCGCATTGTGCTATTCGATCAGCGGGGCTGTGGACGCAGTACCCCCCATGCGGAACTTGCGGAGAACACCACCTGGGACCTGGTGGCAGACATTGAAAAACTGCGGGTTTTCCTGGGCATTGAGGCCTGGATGGTCTTTGGGGGGAGCTGGGGCAGTACCTTGGCCCTGGCCTATGCCGAGACCCACCCCGATCGCACCACGGAACTCATACTCCGGGGCATCTTCCTGCTGCGTCGGGAGGAAATCCAATGGTTCTACCAGTCGGGGGCCAGCTACCTATTTCCCGATGCCTGGGAGAAATATTTGGATCCGATTCCAGTGGAGGAACGATCGGATCTGGTGGCCGCCTACCATCGCCGTCTGACCAGCTCTGACAAGACTGTGCGGGCGATCGCGGCCAAGGCCTGGTCCATTTGGGAAGGCAGCACCAGCAAACTCATGGTGGATGCGGATCTGCGGGGTCGCTTTAGTCAGGCCAGTTTTGCCGATGCCTTTGCGCGAATCGAGTGCCATTACTTCGTCAACGGCGGTTTCTTTGAGGTGGATGACCAGCTTCTGCGCCATGTTGATCGCATCCGCCATATTCCCACGGTGATTGTCCAGGGACGCTATGACGTGGTTTGTCCCCTGCGATCGGCTTGGGATTTACACCGGGCCTTTCCGGAGGCCGAACTGAGGGTGATTCCCGATGCGGGCCACTCGATGACGGAACCTGGTATTTTGACGGCACTGCTGGAGGCGAGCGATCGGTTCGCCGATCGGAAACCAAGTCTTTCGAGTCATTCATAAGTTTTACAAAAGTCCCTCCTCCAAAACATAAGACAAACCAACCACCCAGGCTGAAACCCTTGGTATGTAAGGGTATGTAAGGATTTTTGGGGGATTTCTATGGTTAAGATTCGATCCGTTTAAAACTGCTGGAAGCTTTTCAAGGACTTTGTTCCATTACAGCAATGCGTACAAATTCTCACCATCCTATAAGTATAAGTAGATTAAATCGGGTCGAATGATTACGAATCCCGTTGGACTGAAAAAAGATTGTTGGTGATAAGCCGGGATTTTTCCCGTAGTATCAGAAATGTAGCCGACGCAGGGCAGCCAAGTCCCGTGTTTGTCTGAGGCCAAGTCTGTCATGACTTGATTTGGGTGGGCAATCGGGCAAAAGAATTGTCTGAATGTCGTGCTTTGAGTCGGCACAATGCCGACTGTCTAATTCATAGAGAGGACCATCGCATGGCAACTTTTAAGGTCACGTTGATCAATGAAGCCGAGAACTTGAACACCACGATTGATGTGGCTAGTGACGAGTACATCTTGGATGCAGCAGAAGAGCAAGGGATTGACCTGCCTTACTCTTGCCGGGCTGGGGCTTGCTCCACCTGTGCTGGTAAGGTCGTCTCTGGGACGATCGATCAGTCTGACCAGTCCTTCTTGGATGACGATCAGATCGAAGCTGGTTTTGTGCTGACCTGCGTGGCATATCCCACTTCCGACTGCACAATCAAGACCCACCAGGAAGAAGACCTCTACTAAGCGATTAGTGCAGGTTTAACCCCTTTGAGGCTTGATCAAAACGCGCCCTTTCTGACGAAAGGGCGGCGTTTTGTTTTCCTATCCTAGCGGCCTTCGCGGTAGGTGGTGATGCTGGTGCTGTAGGGCTGGAGCTGGGCGTTGGGGAAGTAGAAGTTGAGGATGCGATCGTGGCTCCAGCCGAGTTTGCCCAGGTTGTAGGAACCAAATTGGCTCAGGCCCACGGCATGGCCGAGGCCGCCGCCTGTGAAGGCAAAGCCTTTGAGGAGTTTTGTACTGCTGTCGAAGGTGGGGTCGATGTAGAATAGCAGGCTGTTGGGGGCGTCAAAGGCGAGCAGAATTTCATCGCGCTCTAGATCGATCTGGCCCGCATCGGTTAGGACGCTGAGGCGGAGTACTCGGCCGCCGCTCGATCGCCCGGTCACCTGGATATTCTGAATCGTGGTGAATCCACTAAAGGGGTGACTGATGCTCTGGAGATATTTGCGCAGATCCTTATTGAGGGTTTCGAGGGAGGCTTCGGTTTTCCAGCGGAACCAGTTGGAGATTTCGCTTTCGTTGAAGCCCTTTTTGACAGCCAGGAAACTGCGGAGATTTTGTTCTTCGCTGAGGGGTTTGCTTCTGAGATCCCAGGTGCTGCCGTCGGCGGCATCGAGGTTTACTTTCAGGTAGGGGCGATCTTGGCCGCGCCAAACGTCCGTGAAGGCGGCGGTGACGCCGCCCGTGGTGGAGGAGTAGAGGGCATCGACCAGTTCATTGTTGTAGACCAGGACCCGGCCCTTGGTTTCGGTGATGGCGCGATCGGTTTCGGCGGTCACCCCATCGAGGCCGTAGTAGACCTGACATTGAGTAGTGGCGCAGAGCTGGTAGTTATCGACCGTGAAGCGCCGCACGTTGCGCAGGACGTAGGTGCGGGCGAGTACTGCCTGGGCACTCATGGCCTGGAAGGGGGCACCCTGGCCAATTTCGTAGGGGACGACGCCGCGCAGGTAGGTTTCGAGGGGGACCACATTCACGAGGGTGGTGCTGTTGTGGGCGTTGGGCTGGAGGCGGAAGCGACCGGGGTAGAGGTGGCGGGGCAGGTCGTCTTTTTCGCGATCGATATAGACCAGCCCCTTGCCGGAGCTGATGTCGATGCGATCGCGGGTGTAGCGGTTGCCGTTGAGGACAAAGCTGGGCTTGGGAAGTTCGGTGAGGGTTTTGGATTCGAGGCGGGCGGTGAAGCCCTTGGCCTTGAGGCTGGCCATCAGCCAGCGGCGGACGAGGGGGGTTTTGTAGGTGCTGCGTTTGGCCCAGACTTGCCAGCGGTTGGGCTGGGCGATTTCGACATCGATGCCCTGGGCCTTCCAGGCCTGGGCCTGTTCTTCGGCGGTTTCAAAGCTGCGGTGCTCGCTGAAGATGATCCGCTCTTCGAGGCGGGGTTTGGTTAGGGGCTGCTGAATGGTTTCGAGCTGGAGCTTGTCGGTGGTCAGGCTTTGGGTCTGGCCGTTGCCGTTGCTGAAGCGGACGGTGAGTTTGTCCCCCGCTTGGGGGGTGAGGGTCATGCTGTCCTGCTTTTTTTCCCCGAAGCGTTGGACGATGCCGATTTGCAGGTCTACGTTCTCCTGGGCATTGGCGCTGAGGGGCAGAGCGGCGATCGCGGCAGAAAGCAACAGGATGCGGGGGAGTTGGGAAGGCATTGGCAGGTCGTCAGCTAGGGGAAAGTCGATGTTTATTGTAGGAGTTTTTTGAGTCGTCTCAAGGGTTTAGTCGCCGGGGATCGCTGGATTGTTTCCCTGGGGGAGAAATCCGTTGTTTTGTCGGTACAAAACTTGTTGTGGTTTCGGGAGGTTTTATCCTGAAAGGGAACGATCGCCTGTGTAGGAGGAAAACATGGAACTCTCAGTGCTGCCTCTGTCTGAATTAGAGCAACAGCTTCTTCAACTTCCGGGTTGGGAGCTAAAAGACGGCAAACTCCACCGCCGTTTTCAGTTTCGGGATTTTGTGGAAGCCTTTGGATTTATGAGTCAAATGGCCTTGGTTTCGGAAAAGTTGGGTCACCACCCTGAATGGGTCAATGTCTATAACCGGGTGTCCGTTGAACTGGTCACCCACGATGCGGGCGGCATCACGGCCCTAGACCTGAATTGGGCGACCCAAGCGAACCAAATTGCCAGGGCAGCGGCTTAAGGTCCCCTTCAGCCAAATGGCGGAGGAAACCCTAAGCCAAACTGCGCAAAATGGCTCAAACAAATGTCTAAAGCTCTCCGGAAAATTCCCCTGCCTACTGAATAAGGAAACAGGGTCAATTAGTTCTTCTCTATACAGACAGACTACTGAGATTTCCTAGGCACAGCTTGATTTTGTGAGGATCGGGACAATGTTTGCGCAGGATTGGTCGGATATGGGGACCGTTTCGGTCGGGTCGGAGGTCAAGCCCTTGAGCTTGGCCAGTGACGGGTTTCGCTTGGTGGAAGA
Organism: Alkalinema sp. RU_4_3; assembly: GCA_012031975.1. Lineage (GTDB taxonomy): Bacteria > Cyanobacteriota > Cyanobacteriia > Leptolyngbyales > Leptolyngbyaceae > JAAUSA01. The sequence continues at coordinate 12,840 of JAAUSA010000110.1, forward strand.
TACACTGATCCTGCGGCTGGAACAGTTGGAGGCGCAATTGCATGGCAGTGAGGTTTACTGCCGGGCGGTGGAATGCTTGCAGCGGATTGCGACGGATCGGGGCGCAGATGTCCAGATTTTGATTCGGACGATTGGCCGGGAGGCCATGCGTTTGGCCCTGCAAGAAACGACACCTGCTGTGGAGGAGATGACCGTGATTCAAGCTGCGATCGCCCCCTCACAGCGGCTGAAGGAGGAAACCCTAGAAACAGATCTGGCCCTGGCCACCACGGATGTTGCGCCGCCCGCCAAGGTCAATCCCCTACAGATATTGCTCCTCAAGTGCCAGGGCAAACATAACCCCGAGGTGGAAGTTGCGGTCCCTGTGCCGCCGACCCGCGAAGAATGTCTGATCGCCCTGGGCCAAGCCGTGGCCACAGCTCGCGAGGAGAAGGCCATGACCTTGGCCCAGCTCCATGCCCGCACCTTTGTGCCCCTGTATCATTTGCAGGCCTTGGAACGGGGGGAGGTCGATCGCCTACCCCAGGATATTTACCTCAAGGGCTTCCTGCGACGGATCGAGAATGCGCTGATGCTGGAATCGGGTACCTTGATGGCCTACTTGCCCGACGACGAAGCCTTGGAATCCGGGATTGTGCCGAGCTGGGCCAAGGGTAAGGGGGTCTCGATGCAGCCCAGCAAGAATATTGCGGGTCTGGAGGTCAATTCCGCCCATTTGTATGTGGCCTACACGGCGATCATGGCGGGAGGGATCTGCTGGATCTCTGGCCAGTCTGCGCCGAAAAATAATCTAGCCCCGATTCAAATCGATGAGTTCCGGCCCAATGCCGCCCCGGTTCAGGTCAAAGCCGACAGCCTCAGACTGCCCAAAACCACGGCGACCCAACGGTCTTCCAAGGGCCAGCAGGCCACTAAGGCGACTAAAGCACCCATTAAGGTCAGTGTGGCGCCCCCGGAGGCCATGCGCTAGGGGACGCTATCTTTCTAGATAAAAGCCAGGGCCTGTACGGCCCTGGCTTTTTAAGTGCTCTATATTCCTGTGGTTTTATCTTTGCAGGCCGTGGAGAAATTCTGGGGAACAGCTTTGGCTGGGACTGGGCCAACAGAAAAGTTCTCCCAATGTGACAATAGCGACAAACCGGAACGCTACAATATATAGCTCATGCAGTCTCCCCCATGAACGTTATGAATCAGTTCTTGCCGATCGCCTATTTCCGCAATCAGTATGTGCCCTTTGAGCAGGCAAATATTTCCATTGCCACCCATGCGTTGCACTATGGCACCGGGGCCTTTGGTGGATTGCGCGGGATTCCAGATCCGGCGGATCCCAATCAGATTTTATTGTTCCGGCTCGATCGCCATGCCAAGCGTCTGAGTAGCAGTGCGAAACTGCTGAACTATGATTTGCCTGCGGAAAAGATTCAGAGCACGATCGAGACCTTTGTCCAGAAGAATCGGCCCGATAAGTCCTTCTACATCCGCCCGTTTGTCTACACGTCGGATTTGGGGATTGCGCCGCGTTTGCACAATATTGAGAAGGACTTTTTTGTCTATGGCATTGAGCTGGGGGACTACCTGTCTCCCGATGGGGTGAGCTGCCGGATTAGTTCCTGGGCGAGACAGGAAGATCGCAGTCTGCCTCTGCGCGGAAAGATCAGTGGCGCTTATATTACGTCGTCCCTGGCAAAGACCGAGGCCGTGGAGTCTGGCTTTGATGAGGCGATTTTGCTCAATTCCCTGGGCAAGGTGAGTGAGGCCTCGGGGATGAATATCTTCCTGGTGCGCAATGGTCAGTTGATTGCACCGGGGTTTGACCAGGATATTTTGGAGGGGATCACGCGGGACAGCATTTTGACGATCGCCCGTGATCTCGGCATTCCGATCGTCGAGCGTCCGGTGGATAAGTCGGAGCTGTTCATTGCCGATGAGGTGTTTTTGAGTGGGACGGCGGCGAAGATTACGCCTGTGAAGCAGATTGAGATCTATAAGTTGGGGAGCGATCGGCCGATTACCGACAAGATCCGTGAGGTGTTGACGGCGGTGACGGAGAATCGGGAGCCGAAGTACCAGAATTGGGTTTACAAGATTCGGCTGGATGGGTAATTGGACGCCCAAAATAAACCCCCGATGTTGTCAGCATCGGGGGGTTTTTAGGCTCTATTTTTTATTGAGGTAGGCCTTTAAGTAATCATAGGGATCGCTGCTGGTTACCTTTTCTACGGATTTTGCCTCGGGTTTATCTGAGGGTTTGACTGTGGGCTTGACTGTGGGCTGGACCTCGGGTTTAGCAGCCTCAAGTTTGGCGGGGATCGCAGGTTTGGCCGGGGGTGCGATCGCTTTATTCATGGGCGCCACAGGTTTATTCATGGGCGCCACGGGTTTATTCATGGGTGCCATAGGTTTATTCGTGGGCGCCATAGGTTCATTCGTGGGTGCTGCGGGCTGACTCGGTGGGGCCGCCTTGACTGCCGGAGCCACAGGTTTAATAGCCGCAGGTTTAGCAGCGGGTACCACAGGTTTTGCGGCTGGCAGCTTAACGGTCGGCACCACGGGCTTGACTGGCGCTGGCGCCACAGGTTTAACTGGCGCTGGCGCCACGGGCTTGACTGGCGCTGGCGCCACGGGCTTGACTATCGCTGGTGGCTTAACGGTCGGAACCACAGGTTTAACGGCTGCGGGCACCACAGGTTTAACCACAGGTTTGACCACAGGTTTGACCGCTGCTGGAACCAAGGGTGTGCTAGCAGGTGGTTTTGCTGCGGGCACCACAGGCTTACTTGCTGCGGGTTTAACTGCCGGAACCACGGGTTTCACGGCGGCGGGTTTTGTCACTGGGACCACAGGCTTTGCAGCTGGGGGTTTAACGACCGGAACCACAGGTTTCGTGGCGGCAGGTTTTGCCACTGGGGCCACAGGTTGCGTGGCTGGCGGTTTGACGGCAGGCACCACGGGTTTGACAGCGGCGGGTTTTGCGGCTGGAACCACGGGTTTTGTGACTGGTGCCTTCACTTCAGGTTTTGCTTCGGGCATCATCTGCTTGAAGCGATCGAAGAACCCACCTGCTTTTTCTTCTATGGCCTTTTCCACGGACTGAATCGTGGGTTTGGATTCGATCGCTTTGGCTGGAGCCACCTTCGGTTCGACAGGTTTTGGTGCGATCACCTTAGGGGTGACCTTGGGTGCTACGGGCGCCGTAGCTTTGGGTACCACAGGTTTGGGTACAACGGCCTTGGGCGTCGCCACAGGTTTCGGTTCCATAGGTTTGGGTGCAGTGACCTTAGGTGCAGTGACCTTAGGTGCCACAGCCTTAGGTGCCACAGCCTTAGGTGGCGTCACAGGTTTTGGTGCTGGGGGTTTCGGTGCCACAACCTTAGGTGCCACAACCTT
>JAAUSA010000111.1 GCA_012031975.1 Alkalinema sp. RU_4_3
GCTCCGCCAGCGGCCGCCGTCGGCGCCGCGCATCTCGAGATACTTCTTGAGCCGCACCTCGGGGAAGGCGGTCGGTGAGGTGGTCGGTGAGGTGGGGGGCGTTGAGGAGGGATCGCCAAATAATCACCTCGAAGTGGGGTTGGATGCCCTGGGCGAGTTTGAGGGTGAGGTCGGTTTTGCCGATGCCGCCTTTGCCGAGTTTGAGGGTGACGGCGGTTTTGCCGATGCCGCGAAAGCCGATGATGGAGATGAAGCGGCAGCGATCGGTGAGGATCCAGCCGGTGAGGGTGGTGAGTTCGGTTTGGCGTCCGAAGAAGACGGGGATGTCGGGGGCTTCACCCCAGTCGATCAGTTGGGCGGTGGGATTGGGGGTTTGGCGGGCGCGTTGGAGGACGGTGCGGCAGTTGGCTTTGGTGATGGGTTCTTGGAGGGATTGGCTGAGGCTTTTCCAGAGGTGGGAGCCGATTTTGCGGATATGTTCGATGGTTTTTCCGGTGGTACGGGCGATCGTTTTGTAATCCTGGTTCTGGAGAGATCCCTGGAGGACGGCGATTTGGAGATCGCTGAGGTGGTCTCCGGTGGTGTGGTGGTGGGTGCGATCGGCTGTTTGGATCAGGAGTTCTAGGTCATCCATTGGGGCGATAGAGGCGGGATGTGATCAGCATTTTGCTGCAAGCTCAGAACCTAGGTTTATGACAGGCATTATCTTGGGTGAGTGCGTGTTGCAGGCTTCGTATCTCGGCCTTATTCTACATTTAACTACACTTCAGGGGTCGATCTGTCACTTTTTGATACTTTTGCTAGCAGATTAGTGGGGGAAATCGGGGCACCTTGAGGTACATGAGCGGTAAATAAAAGACTTTTCTTTTCACACCCTCAGACTTTACCTATTTTTAAAACCACAACAATCCCCCCTTAAGTGATGTGGTTTTAAGTTTGCTTGAAAAAGATTCACACCTGAAAATCTGCACCTGCCATCAACTATGAAGAAGTTAATTCGATTGAATGCTGCGATCGTGGCGTCATTAGTCAGTAGCCAGCCTTTGCTTTTCGCCTATCACGCCAAGGCTCAAGTCTATAGCATCGATCAATGGGGATCTACAATAACGAAGCCCCCAACTACGGTTGCACAACCAACGACTGGCGCGGCTAAACCTATTGCAGGCACTTGGAAACGGAATGCACTCTCTTTTGCCTTTAGTAATAGTGGCTGTGTGAGGGGCAATCAACCGACTGAAACGTCTTTGGCACTTTCAGAACAGGGTGGAATTATTAGTGTTGTCGGGAAACCCAATAGTTCTAATCAAGGGGGTAAGCTTTTAGGAAATCAGTTTTCTCTAAAAGATTCGTCTAATGGCCTTACTTTGGAATATGTTGGAACCCTGAATGCTGCGGGGAATGAAATTACTGGGAATATAACCTGTCGATCGGCGATCGGCTCTGGTACAGCCATCCAAGGTTTCACACTGAAGCTCCAACCTGCAACAGTTCCACAGGTGAACTTTACTCCATCTGCCATTCGCGAAACCTCTGCTGATTCTTATCAAGTCGATTTGACAGGTTCAGATGGCACCAAGACAACCATTTTCTATCGGAGACTAAACGGGAAAATCTTCCAAGAAGCGATTCACATCCTGGAATTGAATAGAAACACTGGTGTTTATTATTTAGCCTCGCAGTTAAAATTCAGTCCTGACGGTAGACAAATTGAAGTACAGATTCCCAATTCTCGTGAGTCTATGGTGGCAAAGGGTAATGCCAACAATACTGTCACGGTAACTGTCACAGACAAATTTGGTGCGAAGACCACTCAAACAAGTGCGCCTCAGACATCTAGTGGCGTAAATGCGATCGCCTATCCGACGGGTCTATGTGCGGCGATCGATGCTTTTTGTGGTGGAGTTCAGCAGGTTTCCAATGCGCTACTGCTTCCAGATTTGTTGTTTGGCAAATTCCTAGCAATAGCACCGCCCTATCGCTATCTCCAGATGGGATTAAATATTTCCAGTCTGGGCTGCTGGGTCCTCAAAGGTGGACTACCTCCTATTCCTACACTCAAAGGTGCAAACAACTTCTTGTATGGTCTTGCAGGTGGCGTTGCCGATGCAAAAGGTGTCAAGTTTCCCGCCATTGATAAAGGACTGGCAAAGTTGCGTAAGGATTGGGGATTAGATTTCTGTGATAATCCTCCGAAAGTTGTCTCACAACCTAGTTCTAGATGTAATGTTCCAGATATCTTTTGGAGGACAAATACACGTATTCTGTCTCTTGTTGGCCCCATGAATGAGACTATTTGTGTGTTGCCAGGTAAGGTCATGACAAGCTCAGGTGAAGCAGACGGCCAAAAATTCTGTGGCGTATGCATACCCTCTTCCGGCATAAATTCAATCCCGATGAAGCAATCTTGCCAGCAGCTTGATGATGTCCGGAGACGTAACCCAGTACCTACTTGTTCAAGTAGATAGTCAATAGGATTGACACCCATTTGCAGCCAATTTTAGGTGGCGAATGGGTGTTCTTTCCTAAAATATATAGTTGCATCATTTCTTTCTCTCACAATCTCAATCAAAAGCAATCATGAAGATACTAAGTCGATTTCTACTGATCTTGGTGTTGACACTCATACCAACAATCGCACTTGCTAACTCTGCGCACCAATCCATTGAAGAAAAGATTCTCCAAGTTATTCGCAATCATCCTAAAGCTATCATCGAAGCTGTTCAAACTTATCAACAACAGCAGCTTGAGCAACAACAACAAGCACAGAAAGCAGCACTTCAGCCGCTTAAATCGAAGCCCAAAGCAGTGATCGGCACTTCTCCCACTAGTGGTTCCAGCGATCAAAAAGTTGTTCTGCTCGAATTCTCCGATTTCCAATGCCCCTACTGCGCAAATGCCCATACAACGCTCAAACAACTGGTCGCAAAATACCCTAAAAAACTTACCCTCGTCTATAAGCACTATCCTCTCACAAGCATCCATGACCAAGCTATGCCTGCGGCTCAAGCAGCTTGGGCTGCCGCTCAACAGGGACAATTCTGGCCCTATCATGATGCTCTATTCACCCAGCAGAAAGGCCTGGGGGAGGCTCTTTATCTGGCAATAGCCAAAAATTTGAATTTGGATATGGCAAAATTTGAGCGCGATCGCAAAGCGGCACTTCCTTCTATTCAAAAAGACATTGACTTCGGTAGTCGTCTTGGTATTGCTGGAACCCCCTTTCTTGTGCTCAACGGTGATATTATCTCCAGCATAGACTTGGCAGATCTCGAAGCTGCTGTGGAGAAACTCAACTAATTTACCGTTCACAGTTGTACTTGTTCCCAGATGGTAACCGATCGCTAATCCCATAACTCAAACCCTGGCCTGGCATTCTTTGCTAGACCAGGGTTTGATAATGTATCCACCTCTCCAAAATCTGTTGATTAATATCAATTTCAAATTTAGTCGCCCCAACGATCAATAAGAGTCCTGTAGGGACGGCGCGATTAGCCCGCAATTCATTCGCGGTGCGTTTGTGCAGCAGCAGTTAGCGTTCCAATGGCGGGGTGATCGGATTGCATCACGGAGAGCCTGCGAATGAATTGCAGGCTAATCAAACACCGTCCCTACAGGACTCCGATCCTCCGTGAAGACTTTGTTCATGGACATCTAGGATATAGGCAGTTTTTCAGTTGCTATAGCCGCAGAAATACTGGAGCCAAACTCATATCGACGGAAATATGATTTTAGTAACGACGTTTTTACACGGGAGAATTTCATGCCTTATCCACCCAACGCGCCTTCTGGCAGTGTATTTCAATCTGATCTCATTTGGCGCGATCGCCAATCAGGCGCAAACGAACTATGGCAATTGAATGGCACCAAGTTATCAGGTAGCACGACCGAACAGCAATTAAATCAGAATGTTTTTACGGCTCCGCCTGTCGTTGATGCGAACTGGAAACTCAAAGGGACAGGAGATTTCAATGGCGATGGCCTAGGAGACATGGTTTGGCGCAACGAACTGTCGGGGGTGAATGCCGTTTGGTATATGAATGGTTCACAGTTTGTGTCAAAGAGTGCGCCTCAGCAAGGTCGGGATTTTAACTACTTTACCACGGTGGCCGATCGCAGCTGGGATATCCAGGCCATAGCAGATTTCAACCAAGATGGCTTCTCAGATCTCGTCTGGCGTCATAAACCCAGTGGAATTAATGCTGTCTGGTACCTGCGCAATAACCAGTTCGTCCAAAATACAGCAGCGCCAGTCCAGGGCATCGATTTTGATTATTTTATGCCGATCCAAGATAGCAATTGGAGCATCAAAGGAGCAGCAGATTTCAACAATGATGGCAAAACTGACCTACTCTGGCGCAACCAAGCCACCGGAGCAAATGTTGCCTGGTTCCTCAATAAAACACAGTTTGCACGAAACAGCGCGGCCCCTCAACAGGGTCAGGATTTCGATTACTTCAACCCAGTGGGTGGCCAAGATTGGGACTTATCCAGTGTCGGTTATTTTAATGGCGATCGCTCTCCCGACCTAGTCTGGCGCAACAAAGCGAGCGGGGAGAATGTGGTCTGGTTCCTCAATGGCACGAAATTCGCTAAGAATCCAACGGCTCCCCAGGGTGGTCAGGACTTCAGCTATTTCCAGAGCCGCCAGGGTGCCAATTGGGAGATCGTCGGTAACTTCCATCGGACGACGACTGCGGCGATGACGGATATGCAGGGAAGCACAATAGCTAGTGCGCACAACCTAGGAACGATCAATGGTCTACGGACCTTTGGAGATTCGGTGGTTACAGCAGCTCCCGATGACTACTTCAAGTTCACTGTAACATCGAACCAAAGCATTGCCACAATTCTGAAGTCATCAACAGCCGACTTGAGTTTAGATTTGCTAGATGCAAGTGGCAAGCGTCTACCTTCCTATTATGAAGACACCACCCCGTTAAGACAATCGGGTACAGAGTTTGAATCGATCAGTCGAGTCCTGACACCGGGTACTTATTATTTCCGAGTCTCAGGTGGGGGAGCGAATTCAACCTATAGTTTCTCAATTTTGGGACAGGCTCCTGCCAGTGGTAATCAGGCCGATCGCGTGATTGAGTTGACAAATTTCTACCGTACTCAGGTTGGTGCTAATGCATTGGTAAAAAACACTGCACTATCAACATCTGCGTATCTCCATAGTCAAGATATGGCAGTGAATAACTACTTCGAGCATACGGGCAAAGATGGTTCCTCTCCAGGCCTCCGGGCTCAGCGAGCTGGATATGTAGGATGGGTTTCCGAAAATCTTGCCTTGGGTGCTCGAAACGCAGAGGAAGCCATGGAAGGTTGGCTTTACAGTACTGATGGACATCGTCAGAATCTGCTGGATTCAACGCATCGAGTCATTGGTACAGGATTCTACGATATGACCAATGGGGATCCTTATGGTTGGGAGATCTATTGGACCTCTGTGTTTGACTAATTGATGTTGGTCAGATAGCCTCCACTCTCATCAGAATGGAGGCTATCCGGGGAAGGTTTTCTCTACTCGTAGTCACTTTTTGCTACTTTCTAGCCTATCGATCGCCCCCTCACCCTGGGCAACTTAAAGATCAAGGTGTATCGCTTCGCTTGATTGTTCGGTCTGGTTGCTTGTCTACCCTTCTTTGGAATATTTCTACTCTATGAAGTCCTCAACCGTTAAAGCTTTGACAGTGGCCTGTGGTCTGAGCTTGGCTACGATCGCCACCACAGCTAAACCTAGCTATAGCCAATCCGCCGGATTTTCCTGCGATAATACCTCCGGGGCACCAACGACTGTCTATCAGAATCGTCAGGGGGTCCAAGAACCCTGGATTAAATGGGTCTCTGATGCCTTTTCCAGTTCAGGCTATAGCCCCTTGACTCGCTGCCGAGAAGTGAGTGGCCGCCTGGAAACCTACCGCGCCAGCAAAAAGCTGAAATATATCACCGTGGGCATGATGAACCGTCAGCCCGTGGTCTGTACCGCCAGTCAGGTGAATGGTCGCTGTGAAGGGTTGATTTTCACCCTGAAGCCTAACCAGGATGCGGTTCGTACATTGAATAATCTGCTGGCTTGGCGAGAAGGCCAGGCGGCGACGCCTTCCCTGCGGGAAAGTGGAGAAGTGCCCTACATTGATGTCAGTGGCAGACTCCAAGAAAGTGGCAGCGAAATGGCTCCCAAGGCACCTGCTGCTGTCCCAGCTACCCCCGAAGCGCCCAGTGCTGGAGGCTCGCGGGAATTATAAGGTAGAGACGATCGCCCGTTCCACCACCGTACGTCTGATGGGTGCTAGGGCCGCTGGTTCTGGGGTAATTGTGGGGCGATCGCGTTCTCTCTATTCCGTTTTGACCAATTGGCATGTGGTGTCCTTGGCGGATGCAATGCCGATCGCCTTAACAGCAGATGGACGGCAGCATCGGCTTTTAAAGGTACGGCAACTTGGACGGGCGGATTTGGCCCTGGCGCAGTTTCGGAGTGATTTGAATTATGCGGTGGGGGCGATCGCGCCTGCGGTTGAGGTGGGGGAGACTGTCTATGCGGCGGGATTTCCGATGTATCGATCGAGCAGTTTGGAACCGACTCTGAATCTGGGGGTGAGCAATTTTTCGCTGACCCAGGGACAGGTGACGCTCCGACTACCAAAACCCCTCGATCAAGGCTATGGCCTGGGCTATAGCAATGAGGTCGTGGTGGGTATGAGCGGTGGGCCGATTTTCAACCAGCGGGGTCAACTGGTGGGGGTCAATGGACGGGTCAAAGATCGCGATCCGGGGTTTGGGTCCTATGTTTTTGAAGATGGGACGGAACCGGATGGGGAATTGCTGGAATGTCTGACTCGATCGAGTTTGGGTATTTCTATTGATCGGGATATGTTCAGAAAATTGTAATTATTTGAGGATAGGATGATGCGGATCGATCGATTGACGGCTTTGACGGGGACGGCGGCGATGGTGATGGTGGTGGCGCAGCCTGCTGTTGCGAAGACGGCGAAGGAAGTGGCGAAGGTGGCGGTGCCGACGACGGTGCGGATTGATAATTTGCTCAGTCCCAAGGATGGTGGCTCGGGGGTGATTATTGGGAAGCAGGGGGATGACTATACGGTGCTGACGGCGAATCATGTGGTGAAGAATCCGAATGCGGAGTATCAGATTTATACGAGTAAGGGGAAGAGCTATGGGGTGACGGAGGTGAAGCCGTTGCAGGGGAGTCCGGGGCAGCCGGATTTGGCGGTGGTGACTTTTAAGAGTTCGGAGGGGCAGGCGATCGCCCCGGTTTCTAATTCGGATGAGGCGTCGATTGGCAGTGGGATTTATATTTCGGGGTTTCCGATGACGGGGGATGGTAGTGCGGAGCGGGAGTTTGAGTTTACGGCGGGGCAGGTGACGAGTCGTCCGGCCAGTAAGCCGGAGGGTTATACGATGCGCTATGACGCGGTGACGCGGCGGGGGATGAGTGGGGGGCCGGTCTTTGATGTGAGTGGTCGGTTGGTGGGGATTCATGGTCAGGGCGATCGTGAGAGTGGGACGGTGAAGTTGGAGTCGGGTGGGGTACGACGAGTGCGGAGATTAAGACGGGGTTTAATGCGGCGGTGCCGATTAATACGTTTCGGGAGGTGATGGGGTCGGCGAATTTGAGTGCTTCTTTGTTGACGGTGGATGAGAAGGAGGCGGAAAATGTGGCGGCGGTGCAGCCTTCGCGATCGGAGGTGCGGAGCTGGCAGAAGGATTTTGCGATGAATGTGGGGATCTCGATCATTCAGCGGGTGATTCCGTTTCGGTTGCCGAAGATTTTTTAGGGCGGGGTGGGTGGCCCCCTAGCCCCCAAGTTTGGGGGGACCGGAGTCGGTTGGTTGGTGAGGCTGTTTCTGTTCAAAGTCCCCCAGAATTGGGGGGATTAGGGGCAGGTTCGGTCGATCGGTGTTTCAATCTCCTGTGTTGTTCTGTTGTGATGAGCGCTAAGCATTTATTGTTTTGGAGGTTGGCTATGCGTCGGTTTAGATTTTTGTTGTTGGGGTTTGCAAGTTTTATTGTTTCGTTTTTGGTGTCGTTGGTGACGCCGGGGAGTTGGGTGAATCGGGCGATCGCAACTACGATGTGTGGCGTCATGGGGGCCTGTTCCCCTGGTGCAGTTGCACAGTTTTTACAAGGGGGCGATCGGGCATTTGCGGCTGATGTTCCGGTATTGATGGGGCAGCGATCGAGTGAGTTTGATGATGACCTAGACGCTTCTCCTCGACAAAACCCTGGACAATCAACACCTTCTCAAACACAAAAGGTCGAGCCTAATGGTATTCGCTCAGACTTCAGTGAGCCTGACATCAAAAGCAATGATTTACCTCAGATCAATAAGCCATCTAATTTCAATAATGATGGTCAAGACAATCTATCTAAAATTCCCAAAACGATAAGTTTTGGAGCAATCGAAACCAAATCTAATTCATCAGATTCATTTGAAGTGAGCCAGTCTAGTCCGGAAGGTTGCTCATACACTTCGTTATTCCGACGAACCAGCAATGGTGGGGCGTATCAGGAGTCAATTAGATTTCAATCTCCGGGAATAGACATTTGTGGGACGGAGTCTTTTTTTGTTAAACTTGATGCACGAGGAAATAAAATAGAACTAACACAAGATGCCTTAAAAGGCTCTCTCTTGTTCGAGCTAGACCAGAAAGAAATACAAGTTTCATACAGGTCTACAGAAGGACTGAGAAAAATAGGAGTTCTTCCGGTCGTAGATAATTCAGGCAAGCAGACATATAGATCTACATCAGAATATTTAAAAGATACTTATCAGAAACAAGATCGCCAATCATGTTCTGACAAGTATAAGAAACTATGCGATTTTATAAATTCGTCAAAAGCTATTTTGATATTCTATCTGGAAGCATATTAGTCGGCTCGACGGTTTTGTCTCTTGGTACTTGGCTCGGTGTGGCTGGCTTCGCAGGAGCTGCTGTTGCAGCGGCTCCTGCACTAGCAGCAATTGGTGCAGCTACAGCAGTGATAGGATTAGGATATTGGGTATTACAAGGAGGAATGCCACCGCTGCCTTTCGTTGGTGGTAATTACAAGACTGCGGGGATAGGGTTTAAGGCTGTTAGGGATGGCATGAATATGGTTAAAGCAGGCAATCAATTCTTGTATGATGTTGCTAGTAAAATTAGTGATGTTACGCCACTAGATCAGCCCCCCACTAGCACTCATAAGCACCGTGATTCTGACTCTCTTAACCCACTAGCTCGTGACCTTATCAAAGGTATAGAGAATCTAAGCCAGGATGTTACCAACGCCAGAAAGCACATGGATCTTACTTTGGCTGAAATACGAAAAAACTTAGGAATTGACTGGTGTGATCCTCCTGAGCTCAAAGATCAACTAAAGCAAAAAAACAGACAACCTAGAAAGGTTGATGGTTCTCGGAAAAAACAAGGAAAAAGTTATGGCGATCCCCACATCATCACCTTCGACGGCTATCGCTATAGCTTCCAAACGATCGGAGAATTCACCCTAGTCAAATCCAACGACGAAGACTTTGAGATCCAAGTCCGTCAAAGTGCCGTACCAGGGACAGGACGCCAAGTGACTCTCAACAGCGGAGCCGCAATGAAAGTCGGTAATCACCGGGTTGCCTTCTACTCGAAAGATTTTCCCGATACCGACACCAGCACCCCCGTCAGAATCGACGGCAAACCCGTCAATATCAATGGAGACTTCCCACTGGATGGCGGCTCAATCAGCGGCTCTAACGGTAGTTACACTGTCACCTGGGATAGCGGCGAACAAGTCGGAATCAGTTCCCTCTCAATGGGTGGAATGCAATTCATGAACATTGCACCCAGCATCCCAGAAGAAGCAGGTCGGTACTCCGGAATTCTTGGCGACTCAGATGGCAATCCCAGCAACGATCTCAGAACAAGAAGCGGTAAGGTCATCCCAACCAAAGACGGCTCAACCTACGGCGTCCTCAAAAATGCCATCAGCAGCTTCGTCTCCATCCCACTACCCATTTCCCACCTTGAAACCGCCTTCTTCGATCAGCTATACAAAGACTTCGGCGATAGCTGGCGCATCAGCCAAAATGAGTCACTCTTTGACTATGCTCCTGGAACATCCACCGCAACCTTCACCAAACAAGGCTTCCCCAACACTTACCTAACACTCGCCTCCTTTATCGCACCACAGCTCAAACAGGCCGAAGCCACTTGTCAACAATTCAATGTGGGTGCCGACATGATGGATGGCTGTATCTTCGATGTCGCTAACACTGGAGAAGCAGGCTTTGCCCAAGCTGCTGCCAACATGGTCGTCGGCAAAGTCAAACAACGCGCAGAACAAGAGATCCGCAAACGAATCCCACTCCCATTCTCCCTACCATTCTAAATCTAGCTAATACCTAATCCCCAATTCAAAGTCCCCCAGAATTGGGGGATTTAGGGGGCCAATCCACGCTCCCAACAACCAATCAATCCACCAACACCATGAAACTCACCCCACTCCTCCTTCTCCTCCTCGCCACCCCCGCCCAAGCCAACTCGATCGCAGGCCAATGGACCTACCAAGCCGACGTCTTCGGCGGCGAATGCACCCCCAACGGAGAAACCCATACAACCACCGTAACCATCCAACAAACAGAAAATCAATTCACCACCCAAGGCGGCCTAACCTGCCAAGGCCGATGCATGGAAGCCGACAAACACCGTGCCATCGGCTCCGGCACCATCACAGGCGATCGCATCCAGTCCCAGGATGCCGAAAATATTCTGCGGTGGGTTGGCAGATTAAGTCCAGACAGCAGCCGCATCCAAGGCAAAGCCACTTGCCAGATGGGCGGCGGCGGCACAGGCAGAGGCGAATTCCCCTTCACCATGCAGCGCCAAACCCGCACCGCCCAATCTATTCCCACTCAGCCCAGCCCCGCTCGAACCAGCCCAACCCAACCCAACCTCCCAGCCAACGAAAACCCTAACTATATCCGTCCCGACTTCGACGACTCAGAAACCCCAACTGTAGCCGCCGCCCCCATCGATCGCGCCCCAACCACCCAACCACCGATCGCAAAAGAAACCTCAGCACAACCCCAAACAGTCAATTTCGCAATGATCTACGGCGAATGGGTCACATTTCTCGGCAAACCCCTAAAAAACTATGGCAGCGCCGACAAAATCGTACAACGCGCAGTCGATTTCCAACTCACCTCCGGAATCTCGGGGGAAAAGTTCTATGGCACCATCTCCGGCAATCAAATTACACTTGACTTAAACGGCAAAATGATTGGCACCGTGAGCAGTAATGGCAACCTCATCCGCTTCTCCGACATGGCCATGGTCCGCCTCGGCTCGCCAACTTGTGGATCGATCGCCACCTGCCAACTCCCCTAAATTACGGACAGGCGATCGCACCCACCACCGTTACACGCACACCCGACTTCTCCTCACCAGCACGCGGCTTAACCACAATTTCTAAATCGCGATCGAGTGCATTCATATACTGAAAGAGTCGTTCGATCGGATACTCACCGAACCGACCCTTCACAAGGTCCGTGACTTTTTGTGGTTCCAGTCCTAGGACTTCCCCTGCTTGATGGATATTCAAACCCTTCTCCTTAATCGCAGCACTAATCTCCCTGACTAACTCCGCCTTCAGGATCATCTGCTCAGGATTCTCAAACCCTAGATCAGCAAAAACATTGCCACTACTCAATGTGACTCTCTTATCTTCAATTTTCTCTGTGGCACTACTTTTCATAATTAATTCTATGGTGTTCCTGGGCTAGCTTAAGTCGTTTCTGGATTAAATCAAGATCCTGTTTTGGGGTCGCGATACCGCTTTTCGATTTTTTCTGGAATACGTGAAGGACATAAACCATAGACTCCAATTGAACTGTATAGACTGCTCTATAGGTATCACCCTGAAAATCATCAACAATCTCCACAACACCCGCACCTTTAAAGCCCTTCAGCGGTTTAGCATCTTCGTGCTTCTCACCAATCTGCGCCAGGTACAGGCCATAACCCATAACGTTTCGCACATCAGATGGAAGATCCATTAGATCATCGTATGAGCTGCTGATCCAAACTAGAGACTTCATAACTGATAGCTTAACCAATCCAGCGACTTGGTGACATACTCCATTATAGGGGAATAGGGGGGAAGCAGCTACCCACAAAACCCAGCCAAATTGATTCTACTATGCTAGATGCTCTGGGCTAGGCATCTCCGGCCAAACCTTCACCGGAAAACTCACAGGCGATCGCTCGACACCAACTTCCCCAAAACCAGCCCCGGCCAACTCAGCCGCGATCGCAACCTCATCCGCTTCTCCGACATGGCCCTAGTCCGCCTCGGCTCCCCCACCTGCCGAGAAATCGCCACCTGCCAACTCCCCTAACCACCCTAAGGCAACCGATCGGGATCAATCCCCTGCGATCGTAGATAAGCTTCGAGACGCTCCTTAGCTTGCCGCTCCTGGATCGCCATCTGTTCCGCCTGCTCCTTCGCCTGTCGCTCAATTTCCTCCGGGAGGGGAATCATCTGTCCATCAATTGCAAACCAACGTAATTGCCGATCGTGAATACCCAGTTCGAGATCAAGTTCAACGCTTCTGAGCCGTCCCTCAGCATTCGGCACAATGGCTTTGTACTTACCATTACTGAGCCGAAAACCCTCGAACTCCAAACTCTCTGGGTCAAACCAATAATACTCAGGTAAGCGCCAGATATTTTGGTATAACTGCTTCTTTGTCGTGCGATCGACCACAGCCGTGGAGTCAGATAGCAGTTCGATCACAACATTAGGGTATTTGCCATCTTCCTCCCAAATTGTCCAACTGCGACGATCATGCTTTTCCGCATCCAAGACGATAAAGACATCCGGCCCGCGAAAGTCTCGCTTTTTCGTCTGGGCGACACTGTAGTAGACCGTCAGGTTACCGGAAACGTAAAAATTATCGCGATAGCCCTTTGGGGCTGGTCTTTGACCATCGCGCCACCAATATTCTAACAGCCGAATCAGGAGGTCAATTTGGCGGCGATGCAGATCAGTTTCCAAGGGCGGTTCGTCGCTGTAAAGGTCTGTGGGGGGTGGAAATGCTTTGACAGTATTGGGTGTGGGTGGGATAGTGTCTAGACGAACCATAGTTGTTGCTCCGGGATGTTCGGGCCATTTCAGTATAGCAAGCGGTCCCCTGGAAATGATGGAACTCAAAGCTGATCTCAACCTCGGTCTAATCGCTGGCATCATCACCCTGCTGGGCTTTGTGCCCTACTGCCACGCGATTGTCCAAGGCCGCACAAAACCCAACCAAGCCACCTGGTGGATATGGTCCATCGTCGGCATCATGCTAGCGAGCAGCTACTGGGCCTCCGGAGCCACCCATACCCTCTGGGTCCCCCTTAGCTACATCATCGGCCCGATCGTCACCACCGCCCTGGCTATGCGCTACGGCGCCTCCCAATGGAGCCGCTTCGATCGCCTCTGCATCCTCGGAGCCTTCATCAGCCTGATCCTGTGGATTCTCCTGCGCAGTCCCCAGGTGGCCCTAGTAATTAACCTGATCATCGACCTGTTCGGAGCCCTGCCCACCATCCGCAACGCCTGGCATCGCCCCCAGGACGAAGACCTGACAAGCTGGCTGATCTTCACCTGCGGCAACGCCCTGAATGTCCTAGCCATCGATCGCTGGACCTGGGAAATCGCCAGCTACCCCCTGTACATCACCTGCGTCAATGGGACCGTCCTCTTCCTACTCCTACGCCCCCGCAAAAAGCATCCCTTGTAAGCGCCCTTAACAATCCGTTACAATTAGACCACCATCCCTGGGCCAACACCATGCAAGTGACCTACCCCGAAACCACAGGCCAATACTGGACCTGGCGCGACTACCAGATTCACTACGTCAAGGCGGGTGACAATACCGATCGCCCTCCCATTCTGCTGGTCCATGGGTTTGGAGCATCGACGGACCATTGGGTCAAGAATATTGCAGGATTGCAGGACGACTTTGAGGTTTGGGCGATCGATCTGTTGGGGTTTGGGCGATCGACGAAGGCGGATGAGCAGTACAGCGGCGATCTTTGGTGTAATCAGATTCATGACTTCATTGAGCAGGTGATCGGACGGCCTGCGGTGATCGTGGGCAACTCGATTGGCGGCTATGTCACCCTTGCCACCAATGCCCTATTTCCAGAGGTCACGCGCGGGGCTATGCTCCTAAATCCTGCCGGGGGCTTTAGCAATGAGCGCAATAGTCAAGACAAAACCACGGGCCGCAAGAATTTCCTCGCTCAGGCCCTGCAACAGCTCTTCAAGCGGGACTTTGCCATGTGGCTGGTGTTCAAGAATGTCCACCGCCGAGGTTTTATTCGCAAGACCCTGCGCAATGCCTACGTCAACCAGGCGGAGGTGACTGACCAGTTGGTGGAGAATATCTACCGTCCTGCCTGCGATCCTGCCGCTCCCCGCGCCTTTGCCCGCATGTTCCAGTCGCCCCCTGGGGAACCCGTGGATGTGCAGCTGGGCCGTCTGAAGAATCCGCTGTTTGTGGTTTGGGGGGAGAAGGACCCCTTTGTGGGGGATCCTCTGGCCCGCAATGCCAAGTATGAGGCCTACTATCCGAAGATGCGATCGGCCTTTGTCAATGCAGGCCACTGTCCCCATGACGATGCGCCGGACTTGATCAATCCGATGATTCGAGAGTGGGTGCTAGGTCTGCAGTAGGATGCTTATTGAGAAAGTTTCTCTAGGGACTCGACGAATCTCGAAAGATCCCCTATGCTAATTAATAATTAGTAGCAATAAGGTCGTCATGACGGATCTCAAATTAGCGTCCCTGCGTCCCGGTGAAAGCGGTTTGATTCAGACTTTGGCAGTGGAAGTTTTGTTAGAAAGGCGGTTGAAGGCGTTGGGGTTTAGGCCGGGGCAGGCGGTGATGCTGTTGCGGCGGGGGTGGATGAATGGTCCGCTGCATGTGCGGATCGGCGCGACAGAAATGATGGTGCGGCGGCGAGATGCCGAACGGATCGTGCTCTCCCAGCCTACTGCCAAAACTTCTAGTCAAGGATTTGAGCCAGCATGACCCACTGTTCTGTCTCGGCCCCCGAACTGTCTGCGCAATTGAAGCAGCGGCGGATTGCTGTGTTGGGGATGCCCAATACGGGGAAGTCCACCTTTTTCAATCGGCTAACGCGATCGCAGGCAAGCGTCGGCAACTGGCCGGGAATCACAGTGGAGCTGATGATGGCCCAGGTGGCCTTTGAGCATTTGAAGTTTGAAGGACTGGCGGCCCAGGTGGTGGATCTGCCGGGGATCTATGATCTGCGGGGGTTTTCAGAAGATGAGGCGGTGGTGCAGCGGTTTCTGGCCGCCACGCCCGTGAGTATGCTGGTGGTGATTTTGAATGCGACGCAGCTCGATCGCCAGATCACCTTAGCATTGCAGGCGAAGCAGTTGGCGGTGCCGATGGTGCTCTTGCTGAACATGGCCGACGAAGCACCGAAGTTTGGGGTGCAGTTGGATGTGGCGGGTTTGGCGGCGGGTTTGGAGATGCCCGTGGTGCCGATTTCGGCGAAGTATGGGCAGCATTTTGAGGCGGCGGAAATGGCGATAGCGGAGGTTTTGGCCGCAACCTCGGGGTCCAGTATGATCGAGGATATTGAGACGAAGCTGCAGGCAGAACTTGATCCGGCCCTAGAAGCGCGTCTAGCCACATTGGTTAAACTGCCAGACCATCCGGTGAATCAGAGGACGGCGAATCTCGATCGCATCCTGTTACATCCCCTATTCGGATTGCCGTTATTTTTTGGGGCGATGTATTTGGTGTTCCAGGTGATTTATGCCGTGGGGACGCCGTTGCAGGAATGGCTGGGCTGGGCTTTAAGCTGGGTGCGATCGGCGGCACTGGAGCCGATGCTAGGGTTGTTACTCGGGTTTGGGGTTTGGGGCAAGTTTGTCCATGGTTTTTTACTGGACGGGCTGTACGAAGGGATTGGGACCGTTGCGGCCTTTGTGCCTGTGATTTTTCTGTTTTTCATCTGTATGGCGGTGGTGGAGGACAGTGGCTATCTGTCGCGATCGGCCTATTTGATGGATGCTTTATGGAGCGGCTGGGGCTGGACGGGCGATCGTTTGTCATGTCACTGATGGGGTTTGGCTGTAATGTTCCGGCGATTATGGGATTGCGGGTGATGTACGCCGGGT
>JAAUSA010000007.1 GCA_012031975.1 Alkalinema sp. RU_4_3
AACGGGCTTGAGCTGTTAGCCTCGGGTTTTAACCCAAGGCGGGTCAGCAGCACAGCGGGGAGTTCGGTCAACAGAATTAATTCCGTCTGTGGTCGAATGTATCTGCGGGTCTCATCAGCGATCGCACAGACTGTTTTAACCCAAGGCAGGTCAGCAGCGCAGTGGGGCCTGAAATTGGAATCCCCAGAGAACTTGTTTCTAGATCGCTAGATCGACAATCACAGGATAATGGTCAGAGCCAATATCCTTGCCGATGCGGGAGGTTTTGACAGCGATCGCCCGACTAACCAAACAATGATCGATCGGAATTCGCAGCAGGGGAATATCCACGGGCCAGGAAGGCTGGATCCCAACCCCCTGGCGATTGCTGCGCATCTGGGTGGTTTTGAGAAAGCTGCGGAAGTTGGGGGACCAGAGGGACATGTTGAGATCGCCCATCACGATCGCCGCGTTCTTCTGCTTGTTAACAAAGTCGGCCATTTCCACCATATGGGCATTGCGCTGGCTGAAGTAGTCGGGTTTGAGCGGTGGCAGAGGATGGGTGGCGATTAGGGTTAGGGGTTTGCCATCGACGGTGATGTTGGCGGTGATGCTGGCAGGGGCGTAGCGCTCTTCGGCCCAATATTGTCCCAGGGCATTGCTCAAAGGAAACTTGCTGTAGAGGGCGATGCCAAAGTTGTCGGAGTCGGGGATTTCGAGAAAGTAGGGGAGCCGTTGGCGCACAGGGCCTAGTTGCTTTTGCCAGGTGTCGTTGATTTCCATCAGGACCAGGACGCTAGGGTCTTCTTCTGCGACATAGTTGAGGAAGTCGCCGTAGCGCTCGTTGCTGGTGAGGACATTGGAAAGCATCACGCGCAGGGGTGTGGTGGCGGCGGGGCTGGGGGCCGGGAGATACCAGGGGAGAATCTCGATCGCATTCAATCCCACACAAAACAAACAGACCAAAACCTCGATCCGCCGACGGCTGAAGGCATAGAGAATCAGGGTGAAGAGCGCCCCTAAAAGGTATTGCAAACGGTAGTGGGTAGTCAGTTCAAGGATTTGGTGAAAACCACCTAGATAGGCACAGACTGTGCAAATAGAGATGATCACGAAGATCGGACGGGCGATGCCGAGGCAGATATTTTTGCCGTCGATCGCCTTGAGTTCTCTGAGGAGTCTGGCTTTGAGGGTCATGGTGGTGGGAAAAGGCTGGATGATGCTTATTTCCAGCTTACCCCTGGGGGTGATTCTCCTAACATGACTCGGATTTTGGGCTAATCCCTGGGAAAGGAATACTAGATGTTCCACTGAGTTCGAGGGAGTTTCCTGCAATGATTCAAGCTAATCGTACAACATTGTTTTTTGGGACCACAGGGACAGCAGTACGGGAGTTACAAACGCTACTGCGAAACTATGCCAACAAAATTGGATCGCGATCGATCAACCCCGGAACCATTGATGGTCTGTTTGGCCTTAAAACAGAGGCAGCGGTCCAAGCCTTTCAGCGGCAGGTGTTTTTGCCCAATACGGGTGTCGTCGATGAAATAACTTGGCGATCGCTAATCGTCCGTGGTCCGGTGGATTTGCCAGAATTACGACCAGGGATGTTTGGGGATGCGGTGATTTTCTTGCAGGTGCGATTGACGCTGCTGGAATTGTTCCATGCGCCGATCGACAGTGAATATGGAGAGACGACGCGATCGGCGGTGGTGGCCTTTCAGCAGTCAGTGGGGCTGTCGGCAACCGGGGTGGTGGACCAGCAAACCTGGGGGGCTTTGAGCGCTAGGGCGATCGATGGTTAAGCTTAGGATAAGCCTGCCAAATTGTCGTTTAAAGAACATGCTGCTAGCCCTAGTAAGGTGATACGTTTTTTGGTAGAGAAAGAAATCTCCGATCGCAGGCTGCTCGTCATCGTCTGTGGGATTCGTTCTGGCGTTTCAAAACTGTGCTTTTGCAAACCAATCAAGGACTCTATCTATGGCTACCGTCACACTCAAAGGATTCGCATCGCTGCCCGCCGACACCTTTGCCCCTGGGCCACAGTCCGGCAAGTTAATCTCTGCCAATGGCCGCGTTGGACCCTTCCCAGGTCAACCTGTGCAGGGGTTTAGTGCAGTGCAGTTTGCGGGGGGTGAGAACTTTTGGTTTATGCCGGACAATGGCTACGGAGCCAAGGAGAACAGTGCGGACTTTTTGCTGCGGATCTATCAAGTGAATCCTAGTTTTGCGGGGTTTGAACCCAACGGGACAGGGCAAGTTGCAGTGGATGTGCAGAATTTCATCCAGTTTTCCGACCCCGATCGCAAAGCCGGATTTAAGATCGTTAATGAAACAACGAGCGATCGCCTCTTAACAGGTGCTGATTTCGATATCGAATCCTTCAATATTGCCAGTGATGGCACCCTCTGGGTAGGAGATGAGTTTGGGCCTTTCTTGCTGCATTTTGATGCCAAGGGACGACTGCTAGAAGCGCCGATCGCCACTCCCAATCCTGTCAAGCTGAATACTTTGAATGGCCAAGCGCCTTTGGTGATCGGGCATCGGGGTGCAAGTGGAGAATTGCCGGAGCACACGTTAGAGGCCTATGCCTTGGCGATCGAGCGCGGCGCGGACTTCATCGAACCAGACATCGTTTCGACCAAGGATGGTGTGCTGATCGCCCGTCACGAACCGAATTTGATTAACACGACGGATGTGGCTAGTCGCCCAGAGTTTGCCAGTCGGAAACGGAAGGCGATCGTTGATGGTGTCGAAGAAGAGGGTTTCTTTGCCTCGGACTTCACCTTGGCGGAGATCAAGACCTTGCGGGCGATCATGCCCCAGGGGTTTCGGACGCAGGCGTTCAATGGCGTCTTCCAGATTCCGACCTTGGAAGAGGTGATTAATCTAGTCAAACAAACGGAAAAAGACACAGGTAAGAAAATCGGCATCTACCCCGAAACGAAGCACCCGACCTACCATGACAACCTCGGCCTGTCCTTGGAAGAGCCGCTGCTAGCAACACTGAATAAAACGGGGTTCACCGATCCGAGCCGAGTGTTCATCCAATCCTTTGAAGTCTCGAACCTGAAGGAACTCAACACCAAAACCAACTTGCCCTTGGTGCAATTGCTCGATGCCTACGATGTGGACTATGCCACGGGGAAACTGCTGTACGAAGACGTAAACGCCAGACCCTACGACTTCACGGTCAAGGGCGATACGCGCACCTATGCTGATTTGCAAACCACCCAGGGATTGGCAGAAATTGCCACCTACGCCGATGGGATTGGCCCTTGGAAGCGGATGATCGTCTCGGTCAAAAACGTCGATGCGAACAACGATGGTAAGGCGGATGATTTGAACAATGATGGCGTGATTAACGATGCCGATCGCGTCACCCTTGCCCCCACCTCCTTGGTGACAGATGCTCATGCCGTTGGTTTGCAGGTGCATCCTTATACCTTCCGCAACGAACCCCGCTACCTGGCTTCCAACTACGGCGGCAACCCGGCAAAGGAGTTTGAGCAGTTCATCAACTTGGGTGTGGATGCTTACTTTACCGATTTCCCTGGTACCGGGGATTTGGTGCGGGATCAGTTAACGAGTACTGTGGTGCGATCGCCCCAGAATCCTGACGTTTTACGCACAACCACCTTTAATACCCTCGATGCCAAAGCGCCGATCGTGATTGGTCACCGAGGCGCTTCGGGTTCACGGCCTGAGCATACCTTAGCTTCCTATAAAAAGGCGATCGCCGATGGTGCGGACTTCATTGAGCCGGATTTGGTGGTGACCAAGGATGGCGTGCTGATTGCGCGACACGAACCTCTATTGGCCGTTGTGGTACTGAACGCCGATGGCACGATTAAGCTCGATGCGAGTGGCAAACCGACGATCAACACCACCGATAGCAGCACCGATGTTTACCAACGTCCTGAGTTTGCTAGCCGATTGAAAATCAAGACGCTGGATGGCGTGAAGGTGGCGGGCTGGTTTGCCGAGGACTTCACCTTGGCAGAAGTGAAGCAGCTCAATGCGATCGAGCGCCTCCCAGCTATTCGCGGCACGGCCTTCGACAAAGATGGCTTGAAAGTTCCGACCTTGACGGAGGTGATTGAGCTGGTGCAGCAGGTTGAGAAGGATACGGGCCGCAAAATTGGCATCTATCCCGAAACGAAGCATCCGACTTACTTTGCCCAGCAGGGGTTTAACACCAGTCAGTTGCTGGTGGATACCTTGGTGGCGAGTAAGTTCACCGATCCGAGTCGGATTTATATTCAATCCTTTGAGGTCGGTAACCTGAAGAACTTGAATGATGCGATCATGCCGAAGGCTGGGATCGATATTCCACTGATTCAACTGTTTGGCGGCACGGGCCAGCCCTACGACTTCGTTGTAAGCGGCGACAAACGCACCTATACCGACCTGAGCACCCCCACGGGCCTAGCGGAAATTGCCAAATACGCCGCAGGCATCGGTCCTAACAAACAGCGGATCGTTCCCCTCGCCACGATTGATGCCAACAAAGATGGTCAGCCCGACGACCTGAATGGGGATGGTCAAATTAGCGATGGCGATCGGGTCACAGGTACCCCCACCACGCTGATTCAGGATGCCCATGCAGCGGGTCTGAAGGTGCATCTCTATACCATTCGCAGCGACAGCTTCTTCCTGCCTTCGAGCTACAACGGCAATCCGGTGAATGAATACAAGCAATTCATTGATCTCGGGGTCGATGGCTTCTTTACCGATTTCCCTGGCACAGGCTTCACCGCCCGCAGCACCTATATCCAAACGCCAGCAGTGGCAAACATCGGCGGGTCTGGTGGCTACGAAGGCATGGCGATTAGCCCGGATAAAACCAAGCTGTACCCGCTGCTTGAAAAGACCGTTGCTGGCGATCCAGCGGCTTCCCTGCGGATTTATGAAGTGGATGCCCTCACGGGTAAATTCCAGGGTATCAAGGGCTTCTACAAAATGGACAACGCCGCCAACGCGATCGGCGATATGACCGTTATCAACGCCAATGAATATCTGGTGATTGAGCGGGATGGGGGCCAAGGTGCCGATGCGAAGTTTAAGAAGATCTTCAAAATCGACCTGTCCCAGAAGGATGCGAGTGGCTTTTTTGCGAAGGTAGAGATTGCCGATCTGCTGAATATTCACGATGGTAGCGATCTAAACAGAGATGGCAGTACGGTCTATAAAATGCCCTTTGTAACGATCGAAGATGTCTTAGTCATCGACGATCGCACAATTCTGGTGGCCAATGACAATAACTACCCGTTTTCCCTGGGACGACCTCCGGCCATAGATAACAATGAGATGGTGATTCTTTCCCTAGACACGACCCTACGACTCGATCCGAGGGTGGGGCTGGCGGGATTGAAACAACCTGCTAGGACATCCGGTGTTTTCGGCTCCAGTGCGAGTGAACTCCTGGAAACCCAGAATGCTCAGTTGTTTGGCAACGGTGGGCAAGATACCTTTCTGTCTGGCAACGGTGATACTGCTGTCTATGGCGGTGCGGCGGATGATGTGTTTTTCCTAGGGAATGGCAATAATCTGATCTACGGCAACGGCGGCAACGATCGCTTCACCACAGGCTCTGGCAATGACATCATCTACGGTGGTTCGGGTAACGATCTGTTTTACTCCGGCAGTGGTGATGACCAGCTGTATCTAAATGGCGGCAGCGATCGCGTGGTCTTGTCCGCAGGTAAAGGGTCAGCGACGGTCTACGGGTTTGACAGTGATGACACCATTAACTTAGCACCGGGTCTGGCTCGGGGGCAGGTGTCGATCGCCCGAAGCGGCCAAGATACCGTTCTGACCGTCGGGGATGATCTACTGGCCACCCTAAAATGGCATCAAGGGGGCAATGTTCTGATTGCCTAGGGCTTGATACTAGAGATTTAAAGACGTATAACAACGTCTCAGCTTGGAAGGACACATTCCATGGGCCTGTTCCGTAATGCGGAACAGGCTTTCTCCTATGGACAATTACCCTGATCGAGTCAGGTTGCTTGTTTCCCTGAGTAAATGCTTTGCTTAATCCAAATTTAATCGACTCGATCTTACCCTTAACCTTTCAGTATGCGTACGGAAAATAATTGTAACAATTTTACGAAGACATACGGAGGCGATCGACTCTTTTGTCAGACCAAAATAGATTTATTCTGGCGAGTGGATTTCTTGTATGAGCGATCCCTCTTCCCCTGTCAATTGCTCAAAGGTTCAGTCATCCATGTCAGTTTTGTTAAATAAACCTGTTATTCGTTCCCTTGTGAAGACTTGTACGCTAGGCCTCATCGGTGGTTTGGGCGTCCTCGTTCCTAGTTTTGTCGTGGCCCCGTCGGCCCAGGCTGAATCCGCTATTGGCGTGCTTGGGGCTGACGATCGCGTTACGCTTCCCTATAATTGGCTCGTGCAGTACAAGCGTCAGCCCGTGGGTCAGCTGGAAATCCAGAAGGCCGATGGCTATTTCTACACCTGTACCTTCACGGTGATCGGTGAAAATCTCGGCCTCACCAATGCCCACTGTGTCCTCGATGAGCAGGGCCGCAAGCCGATTAAGGCCAAGGGCTATGCCCTGCGTTACAACAAAGGTCGCTTTACCGCAGCCAGTGTGACCAAGGTTTGGGCAGGTCTAGATTATGAGCCTCGCACCATTGGCGATCTGCCGAGGGATTGGGCGATCGTCAAGTTCAACAAAAAAATTGCCCGTAAGACTGGTAGGTTTGGCAATGCGCCCTGGTCTACGGATGTCGAGCAAGCGGGTCAAAGCGTGGTGGGTAAGACCGTTGATCATATCGGTTATTCGGGGGATTGGCCCACAGCCAAGGCCATTAAACCAGGTGAAACACGCGGTAGAATTCCCGGTGCCCACCTTGGCTGTAAGATTACAGGCGTTGAGCAAGGTCTGCTGGTCCATACCTGCGATGGGACACCGGGGGCCTCGGGCACGGGTATCCATGATCCTCAGGGTCGTCTCCATGGCCTAGACTCTGCCACCTTGTTCCGAGGTAAGGAAATGATTAACGTTGCGGTGCCCCTGGAGCGCTTTATGCCCGCCGTTGAAGCATTGCGCAAGAAGAATACTGGTCGTCGCATTCGCGTTCCCCGCGTTTAGGAGTTTTGACAGATGAATCGTAAATTTATTGCATTTAGTTTGTTGGGTTTGGCATTCACGGGCGTTTCGGCGGGGTTGGCGGTGGCTAATTCCGATCGGACCAATCAACCGATTTGCCATGTGCAGCAGTCGGATAATCAGCAGCGTGATCTGACGAAGTTCTGTGGTCAGTCCGAGGCAAAGCCAGCGGGTCTTCTTGATCCCAATGCACCCGTGGATTTCAATCTACCTCGGAGCGCCACGCCTTCGGAATTGTGGAATAGCGTGCCGGATGCTGAGGAACCGATCGAAATGGGTGAAACCTACACCCCAGCGGCCCCGAGTAATCCTGCGCCCCAGCCCCAGTCAACCTCTGAAGCACCTTCGGGTGGGTCGATCGACAACTAGGTTCAAGCGTCGGCACAAATTGTTTGGGTGTGGGAGGTTCGCCTTCTGCACCATTTTTTATGGGGCGATTTGGTAGGATAGGGGGACTGTTCGGGGGGTACGCTGATGACTCAAGTTGTAATTGTGGGTGCGGGTCCGACGGGGCTGACCTTGGCGTTGCTGCTGGTGCGGACGGGCATGACGGTCAAGGTGATCGAGGTGTCACGGAGCTTTCGGCGGATTTTTCGGGGGGAGGCGCTGATGCCGAGTGGGCTGGAGGCGATCGCCCAGATGGGCCTCAGTGATGTGATCGAACGGATTCCCCATCGCAGCCTGGATGCCTGGGAAGTCTATATTGAAATCGATCGATTTTCGGGTGGATGAGCCGATGGAACCCGGTGGTCAACCCTGTACGTTGATTTCGCAGCCAGCTTTTTTGGAAGCGGTGTTGGAGAAGGCCCAGGTATTTGAGGGGTTTGAACTCCTACAGGGAAGTGGGGTGCAGGACTTGTGCTGGGAAGATGGAAGGGTGTCGGGGGTGAAGCTGGGGGATGGAAGGACGATCGCGGCGGATCTCGTAATTGGGGCGGATGGGCGCAATTCGATCGTCCGGCAAAAGGCGAATTTAGAACTGACTAAAGACCAGCAAAGTTTCGATATTGTTTGGCTGAAGATGCCGACGAGTCCTGAGTTTCGGGAGAATGTGTTTTATTCGATTGTGCGCGATCGGGCCGCCTTTGGGGTATTTCAAAGTTCAGAAGGGAACCTCCAAGTCGGTTGGTCATTACAAGAGGACGATCCGATCGATTGGCAAACCATCGATTGGGCGGAGAAGTTGGCGTCGGTGTCGCCGGAATTTTTGGCGGGGCATTTTCGATCGCTCCATGGGAAGATTGACAAACCTTTGCTGCTGTCGATCGTCGTGGGACGCTGTGCGAAGTGGTTTGGGCCAGGGGTATTGCTGCTGGGGGATGCGGCCCATCCGATGTCGCCGATTCGGGCGCAGGGGATTAATATGGCGCTGCGGGATGGGATTGTGGCGGCGAATGATTTGGCGGGCGGGGGGGCGATCGATGCGATGCTGCCGCAAATTCAAGCGGCCCGAGAACCAGAGATTATTGAGATTCAGCGCCTTCAAAAAGCAGAGGTAGCCCAGGCAACGCTGATGCACAATCTGTCTGTGTTGCGTCACATGGTGAGTGTGATGGCCCCGGTGATTGGCGGAAGGGTGAGAAAATCG
Organism: Alkalinema sp. RU_4_3; assembly: GCA_012031975.1. Classification (GTDB taxonomy): domain Bacteria; phylum Cyanobacteriota; class Cyanobacteriia; order Leptolyngbyales; family Leptolyngbyaceae; genus JAAUSA01. Next base: position 8,703 of record JAAUSA010000007.1, read on the forward strand.
TGGCTCGATCGACAATTAAAATTACGGCGAGGCATTCATGGTGGCAAAGCCTTCAGCTAGAAAATCATCCATCCCACCGATCAACTCTCAACTGAATGCTTCGCCCTCACGCATTGTCACAAAGAAAGGCATTCAAAAACGCCACCCCAAAATTTTAAACCGATCGCACCAATTGCAGGACAATCCCCACAAGAGAACCCAGCAGCAAAATCATCCCAGAAGAAAAGCCGATTGCAAACCCCAACAACCTTTTCTCCGCCGCCTGATAATAACCCCAAGCATACAACCCCCGACCGATCACCCAGATGCCACCAATGACAGCTGCCACATCTGGCCGGACAAAGTGGGCAAAGAGCCACAGGGCAGGCAAAAACACAATGAGCTGCTCCAACGTATTCTGCTGAACACGAATGGCGCGTTCGAACTCCGGAGGCCCAGACATTGCCGGAGGTTTGACGCCATATTTGACTCGGGCTCTACCCACATTGATCGTGACGACCACAAACAGAATGAGTGCCAATACGGTGACCAGACTAACCAAAGGGAACATACCAATCTCCAAACCGCTGAATACTTATGTACTGCTTGCGAAGCGATAAATCGCTTCGCTCGCCGAAAACAGGGTAGCGAGATCGATCGCCCTACCCCCCAGAACGTAACTATTCCTTAATTATGGGCCGCTTTGGCAGTCCTGCGGGGAAAATCTACATCTAGGTCTGAAAATCTACGCCTATTGGCAGAGGCGTAGGGCTTGACAGTGACGCAGAATAAGCTACACTCTGCGAAGTTTGTGTCTTAGATAACTTTTGGAAGGTTCCTCCGGATCGCCTAAAAGTTCCCCCCTGTGTGTTTCCTGCTATGAATTACCCAAAACCGCCGACTCGCGATCGCACCTCCCTCCTTTCGCCCAAACCTTCGTCGCCGATGGATGCTGCCATCAGCGAGAACGTGTTGCTATACGCCTTGACCGTCGTCGTCCTCTCCGCCCGCGAAAAGGGTCAAACCCTAGGGGAACTGCAAGCTGAGGTCCTGGCTGACGATATGCTCCTCGACATCACCCAGCGCCGCTTCCTGAGTGAGATTGTCGCCAAGGCCTGGGAGAGAATGCCTGACTCGGTGCAGAGTCCTAATATTTCAGACCTAGAAGCCGCCGCCTAACCGCCAAATGACCTATGCCCTTGGCCTTGACTTCGGTACCTCTGGAGCCAGAGCGATCGCTATCGACGGTGCCGGAACCATCGTGGCCCAGACCCAGCAATCCTTTACAGAACAAACTTCGGTGGTTTGGCGATCGGTGCTGGAGTCGTTGATTTTGGACCTGGGGGCCGAGGTGCGGGCCGAGGTCAAGGCGATCGCCATCAATGGCACCTCTTCTACGTCGCTGCTGTGCGATGGCTCTGGGGTGCCGCTAATGGAACCCCTGATGTATAATGACGATCGCGCCAAGGGTTTTGTGGAAGGGCTGAGGGCGATCGCGCCGCCGAATCATACGGTGCTGAGCGCGACTTCGAGTTTGGCGAAGCTGCTGTATTTCCAGGAGCAGCAGGCGTTTGGCCAAGCAAGGTATTTTCTGCATCAGGCGGATTGGATCGCGGCGCAGCTCCACGGGACATGGGGGGTGAGTGACTACCACAACAGTCTGAAGCTAGGCTATGACGTGGTGAACCTCAGGTATCCCGACTGGCTGCGGGGAAGGTTTGAACCGCTGTTGCCTCGGGTGGTGGCTCCGGGGACGGCGATCGGTCTGGTGATCTCAAACGTTGCCGATCGATTGGGACTGCCTCGGGACTGTCAGGTCTACGCGGGGACGACGGATAGTATTGCGGCGTTTTTGGCCAGTGGGGTGCGATGGTCTTCGACCGACCATAGGTCATCGCTTGGAGAGGCCGTCACGTCCCTTGGGTCTACGCTGGTGATTAAGCTGTTGAGCGATCGAAGGGTGGAGGATAGCCGCTATGGCATCTATAGTCATCGTTTAGGAAATCTATGGCTGGTGGGTGGGGCCTCGAATACAGGTGGGGCAGTGTTGCGGAAGTTTTTTGAGGATGGGGCAATTGCCGAGTTGAGTGGGCGGATTGATGTCGATCGGCCTTCTGGGTTGGACTATTATCCTTTGACGCAGCCGGGGGAGCGGTTTCCGATTAATGATCCGGGGTTGGAGCCAAGGGTTGAGCCAAGGCCAGAGGATCCGGTGCGGTTTTTGCAGGGGTTGCTGGAGGGGATGGCGCGGATTGAGGCCGAGGGGTACCGTCTGCTGCGGGATTTGGGGGCGACGGCTCCGGCGTCTGTGGTGACGGCGGGGGGTGGGGCGAAGAATTTGGCTTGGATGGCGATCCGGGGGCGGTGTTTGGGTATACCAGTGGCAGCAGCGTTGCAGCAGGAGGCGGCCTATGGGTCCGCTAGACTAGCTTTTCTCAGCCATCAGGCGGTAAATTGGTAGGTAGGAGTCGATGAATCTCAATGTCACCCCCAGATTGGGGCATCTTGATAGAAGTGCAGATGCTATTCGATTCGTTAGAGAACCCTGGAATATGTGGCGACGGCTAAATAATTTTTGGACCAGTTTGTGGACGTATTTGGAGTTGCGGCCAGATATCGGTGCGCGCTATCGGATTAACCAGGCGCTGCGCGATCGGCCTTCCCATTTATGGCCCGAGTGGTATCGGCGGTTTTGGGAGCCGGAGGGTGTGGCGCGGGAGGTGGCGGAGTTTGTCTACCGATCGGTGGCGCGGCATTCGGGGCTGAAGGTGGAGAAGGTGGTGCCGAGCGATCGGCTGAATGAAGATTTGAAGTTGCCTTTGATCTGCTGGTTTGATTGGGAGATGTCTTTTTATGAGGATTTTTCTCGGCAGTTGGGGGTGGAGATGGATGCGGATGATTGGCTGATGTCGGATTTCTATACGGTGGCCGATCTGATGGCGTTTTTGAATCAGCAGTTTCGGAAGAAGTCGGGTCGATTGTCGATTTAGTCGGTTTGCCTCAACATCCTCATAGATATCATCCAACGAAATACTCAAATCCACAGAAGCCAACTCTAAGCTTGTCCCCAATTCATAGGATTGCAAAACCCAAAGCCCCTCCTCGTTCCGCCGAAAGCACTCCACCCTGGGATACTTGGCATTAATCAATACATATTCCTGTAATGTCTCGATCGACTGATAAACCGTAAATTTATCCCCGCGATCGAAAGCCTCCGTCGAATCTGACAAAACCTCAATAATCAAACAGGGGTGAGACTTATGATTAATTTGATCGCGATCGCGCCCATCACAGGTAACCATCACATCAGGATAGAAAAAGGTTCGCTGGCGAGGGATTTGTAGCCTCATTGCTGCCATATAAGCACGATAACTACTGCCCCGACCATGGTTTCGTAAAATCACAGCGCAATTCCCGGCGATCGTCACATGGGCATCCGTCGCCCCTGCCATCGCATAGATCTCGCCATCGATATACTCATGCTTGACATCTGAAGCCTCTTCCAAGGCAAGATATTCTTCTTCAGAGAGATAGTCAGGGATTCGAGTGGCAACCATAGTGGACCTCCATTGCTGACTTCAGTCTAGCTAAAAATAGGCGATCGATCGCTTAAACCAGCCGCAAACACCATTTCAAAATTACTTGTGCTACGAATTTCTATTCCTACAGATGGGTCGAACTAGACGAGCCAGATACTTCCCAATCGGTAATCATCGCGCTTTGAGACAATTCATCCCAGCCCAAACCTAACTGATCCAAAATTTTGCAAGCTTCGGCCAACGCTTGATCTTCCTGCTGCTGAAGATTTCGACGATTGCGCCGAGGGATCAAATTGCGGCGAGCGTATATTGCAATTAATCTTTTCATAGTAATTACCAAATTCGGTCCATACTGAGCACAAACCCCGGCATCACATCCCCACAATCGATCGAACTTGGCGATTCCAATACCGTCGCCTGCCCCGATCGATAGACCTCCACCTGCTTATTTTTCGGATTAATCAACAGTCCCAATCGCACCCCAAGCCGCTGATACTCCTGCATCTTCTCCTGTAACGGCATCAAGTTATCCGTCGCCGACCGCAGTTCAATCACAAAATCAGGCACGATCGAAATAAACCCAACAATGTCCACACCCACTAGCCGCGACTTCTCGATCCAAGAAACATCGGGTGACATCTTCCCACCCCCGATCTGGGTGAAGTCATAACCTGTAGATGAGTCAAAAGCTTCACCTAGATCAGTTTGACGGCTCCAAATGCCGACTTCAACCCCTAAGTTGAAATTTCGTTTACCACTTTCCCCACCTGTTGGAGGCATAACAATTAACTCTCCATCTTTCGTTAATTCAAGACGCAGATCGGGATTGTCTAGGCAAAGCTGGTCAAAGTGCTCTGGGCTGACAGTGAGCTTGGCATGGCTAACGTTCAGAAGCAGCGAATCGATCGATGATTTAGGAGCCGTGGCGATCGTCATACAACCTCCAAATATCTTGGGGATCTTGATTACATCATTCTATCATGGGCGATCGAATCCGCAGGGCGCATGCCTACTTGACAAACCCTATAACTTTGCGATCTCCCGCATAAACCAATTCGCCGCAGTAATATTCGTCCCCTCAGCTAATCGATCGAGCACCGCCTCTAGTAATGCGATCGGCAATCCAGGCAGCGCCACAGAAGTATCACATTCCTGATATTTCCCATCCACCAAGCGAAACGCCAAAACCTGCTGACCCGGCACATTCACCACCCAATATTCCGGAATCCCCAAGGCCGCATATAGCTGCTTCATCTCATCCAAATCACTCGCTAACGTCGTATCCGACACCTCCCCCACCAAATCTGGCACCCGCCATTTCTGCAAATCAATCCGACGCGGCTCCCCCTTGGACCAACTGGGCGCACCATCCCCCACATACAACATCAAATCCGGGGCCGCCCCTTGCAATTCTGGCTTCTCCATCAGATAGCCACCCATCGATTCCGCCACCAGCTCTGGATGCTGGCCAAACCAAAACGCCAGCAGCATCACAAACAAATCCCTCACCTGAGCATGCTTAATCCCCTCCCAACCCATCGCATCCACCTTCAAATAACCATTGTGGAAAAATAGACGCAGCCGTTCGGGCATCTCCGGATCATCCCGGTAGCGCTCATAGTCCACCCAGGTCGCAGGTTGCCACTGGGAGAGAATCGATATGGGGTTCTCGTGAAAGGGAATTGCGGCGGTCATAGGTCTCACCATGATTCACCTTAATTCTAACGGACAGATTTATAAAACCCTCAGCACACTGGCAATTTCGGCGATCGCGGCATCGCTTGAATGCGATCGAGCGCCTGCCGAAACTGCCCTTCCTCCACATTCTGGGTCACCACGACAATCTCCGCCAGGCCATCACGAATCCCAGCCTGGACCACCGACTCCAGACTCACCGCCTGATCGCCAAAACAAGTCCCAATACTGCCAATCACCCCCGGATAATCCTGGGTCATAAACCGTACGTAAAACCGCGTCTTCAGGGTCGCCATCGGAGCCACCTGACAGTAGTCCTGATGGGTGCAAGCCAGCAGGGGATCGAGCTGTCCCTTTGGTACCACCTTCAGCAAAGCCGCAATATTCAAAATATCCGCCACCACCGCACTCGCCGTTGGACCCGCCCCGGCCCCCCGGCCAAAAAACATCACCTGCCCCACCGGATCGCCCTCGACCAAGATCGCATTGTAGACATCATTCACATTACTCAACGGATGACTCTTCGGCACCAGCGTCGGATGGACTCGCACCTGTAAAGTCTCCGGATCCGGCGTACGGGAGGCAATAGCCAACAGCTTGATCACATACCCCAACTTCTCGGCATAGCTGATTTCCGTAGCACTCACCGATCGAATCCCTTCGCAGGCCACCAGTTCGCGCTTCACACTCCGGCCAAAGGCCAAGGCCGCCAAAATCACCAGCTTATCCGCTGCATCATGGCCATCCACATCCGCCGTCGGGTCCGCCTCCGCATAGCCTAGGGCCTGGGCATCCGCCAGCACCGCCCCAAAGTCCGCCCCCTCATTCTGCATCCGGGTCAGAATATAATTCGTCGTCCCATTAATAATCCCCATCACGCTGGTGATCCGGTTCGAGCAGAGGGACTGCTTCAGGGGTTCGATCACCGGAATCCCGCCCCCCACGGCAGCTTCGAGAAGGACATAGACCCCCGCTTTTCCGCCGCCGTAAAAATCTCTTCCCCAAAGCGAGAAATCACTGCCTTATTGGCCGTCACCACATGCTTGCCATGGTTAATGGCCTCTAGGATTAGCGATCGCGAAGGTTCCAGTCCCCCCAGGACCTCGACGACAATGTCAATCTCGGGATCGCGGACAATACTTTCGAGATCCGTCGTGAGGCGATCGGCTGGAATCGATACGGGCCTGGGCTTGTCGAGGGTTCTGACCCCCACACGATGGACCTCTAATTCCCGTATCAGAGGCTGACGCTGGTCCGGGTCCTGTAAGATCTGTACAGTGCCCCCGCCAACGGTTCCGAGTCCAAGTAAACCAACCTTAAATGCCACGAGTGATTCCTTCCCAGCACGACCTCCCCATTCTAGGGCAATTGAAACCCGCTACTAAATTCTTCCCCATCTTCCTGGCGTTGCTCTGCTGGCTGGGTCATCCCGCCTACGCGGCCCCTTCCCTCACGGAGCCCGAAGTGACACGATCGGGCCAACTCATCAAACTCCCCCAGGTCTGGGCCGACCTCCAGAGTGCCCAAGTCCTCTACCTCGGCGAAACCCACGACCAAGAAGCCGACCACCAGGCCCAACGCGCCATCCTCGAAACCCTCCTGACAGGTGAAAAGCCCCTCACCCTAGCCATGGAGATGTTCCAACGGCCCTACCAAGGGGCGATCGATCGCTACTTCAAAGGTGAACTCACCGAAGCCGAGTTCCTGGCCCAAACGGAATACCTCAAGCGCTGGGGCTTTCCCTGGGCACTCTACGCCCCGATCGTCAATCTCGCCAAGGATAAAAACATCCCCCTGATCGCCCTCAACACGCCCTCTGAGGTGACTCGCCAAGTTGCGCGCAAGGGCCTAGACATCCTGACGCCCGAGCAGCGGCAGTTTATCCCCGAGACCAAAGATATCTTCCTCGGCCCCGAAGGCTACCGCCAGCAGATCCAGCAGCTCTACACCGAAATGCACCAGGGCAAGGGCAATAGCAGCGGGGGCGATCGCTTTTCCAAGCCCAGGTCCTCTGGGACGAAACCATGGCTCATCGGATCACCCAAGCGGCGACCCAAACCCCCAATAGGCTGATCGTCGTCCTCGTCGGCCAGGGCCATCTGCTGAAGGACTACGGCATCCCCGCCCGCGTCGCCCGCCGTTTGCCCAATATCCAGCAGCGCGTTGTTCTACTAAACCCAGCCGATCGCTCGATGGCGGCGGACTACCACTGGATCACGATCGCCCCGGCAGCAGATAGATCGCCCCCGACAACCAAGTCAGCCCCACCGCCACCCAAAACATAGCGATCGGCAAGATGCCTAGGGGTAACGGGGCGATCAGCAGGGCGATCGCCATGATCTGCACCACGGTCTTGACCTTGCCCCAGACGTTTGCACCCGACACAGTTCCCTGGCTCGGACTAACGCGCCACCCGGCGATCGTCAATTCCCGCGCCAGGATTAAAAATACCCCCCAGGCAGGCACCTTACCCAGCTCCACCAGGGCCATCAGCGGAGCCATCACCAGCAGCTTATCCACCAGGGGATCAAGGAACTTGCCCAAATCCGTCACCTGATTGAGCCTGCGAGCCAGGTATCCATCGAGCCAATCCGTCCCCGCCGCCAGTAAAAACACCGCCACCATCAGCCACTGGAGGGTGCGATCCCCGCTTAAGTCCAGCCGTAACCCCCACAGCAAAAACGGCACCCCAAACAGACGCGAAACCGTAATCCAAGTGGGTAAATTCATAGCGTCTGTTCCGTTATTGGGTGGGGATCGCCCCCATTATGCGGAACGACGGGGCAAAAAAAAGAGAGCAGCCTTTCGACTACTCCCTTGCCACTAACTCAGGTACAAACTTTTAAGCAATTGATAGAATCTCAGGCCCTAGCAAGCCCCATGCTTATTAAACACCACCCACACCGTCTTGAAGATCAGTTTGACATCGTACATGAAGGACCACTTTTGCTGATAAGCCAAGTCCATCTTCACAATGTCCTCAAAATCCTTCACGGTGGAGCGACCGTTGGCCTGCCACTCGCCAGTAATGCCGGGTTTAACCGCGAGGCGCTGCCAGTGGTGTGCTTCGTACTTGGACACTTCATCGATGCTGGGAGGACGGGTCCCCACCAAGCTCATCTCACCCTTTAACACATTCCAGAACTGCGGAAACTCATCCAAACTGGTACGGCGCAGAAATTTCCCAACGCGGGTAATGCGGGGATCCTCCTCCACCTTGAAGATATGGCCCGAGGCCTCATTCTTCAGCAGATGCTTGAGGGCATCGGCATTGGCAACCATGGAGCGGAATTTCCAGATTTTGAAGGTGACACCACCGACCCCACAGCGGGTTTGGCTGTAGAAGATGGGTCCGGGATTGTCTAACTGAATGGCGATCGCCACGGGCACTACCAGGACAGCCAGCACAAGCAAGCCGACACAGGCGCCCGCAATGTCCAAGCAACGTTTGAGCTTGCTACGGACCGAGGCGTGGACTGCGACTTCGGAGGAAGCAGCCAAAGTGAAGGAAGCATTTGCCATTGCCATGGGCCGTTGGACAGACAGTGAGGAAAGGGATTGGGGATTGGGTGAAGAAGAAGTGATCAACACGGGTGAAAACAATGGGTACTAAGGAATCTGAGAGTATCGAACGCTGTACTCGTAATATAAACAGCCCAAAGTGCTAGAGGCCAGTTTCTGGGGCGACATTTGCCTAATCTTTGTACAGCTCCCAGGTTGTGTGAAGTTCAGATGGGGCCTGTTTTTTCCTTCGGGGATATGTCTATCCAGGGGCTGAGGGTCACCCCTACTCTAAGAGATAGAACAATCTGTCGCACTCAGCCATGGGACAGGTTCCGTAGTGATATAGGTCAGAATCTATGGTTGATGCGGTAAATCCTTGAATAGGTCGGCGACGTCGGCAAGGGTGATCGTTGCCATGTCTTCTGGGGAATCGCTTGGGGCAGGGGCATTGAGCAGGTCGGCCATTCCCTGTAACCTAAAGTCCTGACTACTGTTAGGTTGCCCGGAAATTGGAGGAGACGTAACAGGTTGGGATTGGGTCAGGTGGTTCAGCAGGTCGCCGAGCTTGGTGATGCGGTCCTCGGGGGCAAGGGCGGCGGGCACCGGGGCAGCAGCGGGCAGGGTTGGGGCCTGGCGGAGCTGGGTAAGGAGGGCTGTGAGGAGGGGTTCCGCCTGGGTGGAGAGGTTGTGGAGGCGATCGAGTCCTGTGGTCAGATCGCTCTCGTAGGTCTGAAGGTGGCGCAGGAGGGTGGTGAAGACGAGGGTGAGGGAGCTGTCTAGGTTGCCGAGCAGTTGGTGGGTGCGATCGCTGAAGTCGCTCAGGGCGATGGTGGTGGAGAGGGGGGCAGAGTTTTGAGGGGGGGCGGCAAGTTGGGCCTGGAGGGCGTCGCGTTCGGCTCTTAAGGCGGCGATCTCAGCCTGGAGGGCGGTGGTGGGGTCAATGGGGGTGAGGGCGAGCAGATCCCGCAGGCGCTGGAGCATCTGGCGCTGCTGGGGGTTGCCCTTGAGACGTTGGCGCAGGCTCGATTGGCTTAGGAGGCGATCGAGTTCGGCGAGGAGGGTTTGGCGTTCGGAGGAGGAGAGGCTGAACATGGTGCTGGGGTCGAGAGGGTCTTCTTCTGTGATTGATTGTCGCTGATTTTTTCAGCGGGGTATGCAAAATCCAATGGCCGCGTTTCTGAGCAAACCCCCTACAATGACTAGGAATGGTTTTGTGATCGGCGTCACTGGGCGATCGGGTCACTGGACTTTAGCTAGGCTTTGTTAATCTGCTCATTGTTAATGTGCTGATCATTTTATGGAAGATTCTGCCCTGGGACGGGAATATGTTCCGACTCAAGAGATTAAAGCAATGCCCTTTTTGAGGGATTTGCCCCAGGAGGCCGTGGCCAAGGTGCTGTCCCATTTGGTCCAGCGCCAGCATCCGGCCAATCAGGTGATTTTGCTAGAGAATGACTGGGGCAGCTCCGTCTATTTCATTTTGGATGGGTGGGCGAAGATCCGCACCTACAATATGGATGGCAAGGAAGTGACGTTGAACATTTTGGGCAAGGGAGAATTGTTTGGCGAGATGGCGGCCCTGGATGAGGTCCCGCGATCGACCGATGTGATCACGCTGGTGCCGACGGTGATTGGCAATATGCCCGCCCAGGATTTTGTGCAGCTATTGAATACGGAGCCCCAGGCAGGGATCCGGCTGGCCCAGTTGATGGCGAGAAGGCTGCGGCAGGTGAATCGGCGGCTGCGACTGCGGGAGTCCGATAGTACATCTCGTATTGCCGATGTGCTGCTGTTCCTGGCCGAAGGTCAGGGGGTGAAGCGGGCCGAGGGCATGGATATTCCGAATTTGCCCCACCGGGAGCTCAGCAGTCTGAGTGGATTGGCCAGGGAAACGGTGACGCGGGTGCTGAGTAAGTTGGAGCGTAAGGAGCTGATTTCGCGGGAAAATAATGTCTTGCGCATTCACAACATCCATGCGTTGGAGCGGTTGATGCTGTAGGTATGTTAGGGTTTGGTGATATTGGCGTTTGTATCGGAGCGTTGCGGGATGAAAGTGGCGATCGCACTATTGCTATGGCTAGGGATGAGCCTACCTGGGATGGCCTTGCCGTCGGAGGGAGAGGTGCCCGAGGAGGTGCTGCGGGGGGAGGTGACGGTGGGGGCCAGGTCGCCCTTTGACGGGGCACCCTTGACGGCGCGGGAATATGCGGAATTGCAGGTTGAAATTGAGCGATCGAATCAGGTAGAGGCCGTGGCGCCGGAGAAACTAAGGAACTTGGTCGGTCTATTAAGGTTGCGGAAGTTCATTAAAACCGTGCTGCCCTTTGTGCCAATTAAGTAATGCTGACTGTAGAGAATAGACCGATGCGGGGCAAACTCTAAGTACAGTCTGGGCTATACCCCAGCTGGATTGCTCTTCTACCCTAATTCGCCGAACCATGCTTGCCACGCTTTCGACTTCTGTGCCTCGCGCTACTTCTGGGCCGTTTAGTACGTTGCAACTGGATAAGGAACGCGCCCTTGATGCGGTCGTCATTAATGTCAGTGGCCGTCAGCGGATGATCAGTCAGCGAATTTCGCTGCTGGTGATGCAATTGGCGATGCATCCACCAGTTGCGGAGCGAGAGGTGATTTATCAGAAGCTCCAGGAGAGTCTGGACTATATGTTGGCAAACCATGAGGCTCTGTTGTATGGAGATATAGAGGCAAATTTGCCAGGCAATCCCTCTCCTGCGATTCTGTCCATGCATTTTGATGCGCCTACCCAGCTCGATCGCAAGCTGCGCCGCTATGTGGAACAGGTGCAGGGGTTTATGGCGTTAATGCCAGATCAGCTAACTTTAGGGACGCCTAACTTGTGGAAATTGGTGACGGAGGATGTGGAGGATTTGGTCTGTGCGATCGATACGGTGGTGAGTCAGTATCAGTTTGAAAATGAATCGCGTCAGGCCGTTATGATGGAGCAATTGTTGGATCTATGCCAGCGTAATACAGAGCAGACTGTGGTTCTGGAGCAGGCCCTGACGGATCTCAAGCAACTTCAAACCCAATTGATTCAAACTGAAAGAATTTCTGGCCTAGGACAAATCGCGGCGGGCATTGCCCATGAAATTAATAATCCCGCCAATTTCATTTTGCGAATTTGCACCATGCGAGGGACTATAGCGATCAGCTCCTGAATTTAATTGCACTCCATGCTCAAGGCGCTGACAATCGGCAGATTGATGCCTTCCAAGCTGAGATCGATTTGCCATTTATTCAAGCTGATTTTCCGCGATTAATTGAGTCGATGGAGACAGGGGCCAGTCGAATTCAAAAGATTGTGGCGGATTTGCGCACGTTTGCGCGGTTAGACGAGTCGGAGTTGAAGACCATTCATTTGCCTGAAGCGGTTGATAGCGTTGTGTTGATGATTAATCATCGATTGACGTTTGAAATGAATGGAGAGGCCCGAAGCATTGGATTGATTAAGAATTATGATGAGAAGATTCCACCGTTATATTGCTATGCTGGACAGCTCAATCAGGTGCTGTTCCATCTTTTAAATAATGCGATCGATGCGCTGCTCTCCGAAGTGCCTTCGCAACCGCAGATTCGGATTACGACTCGCTTAAAGGATCCCCAGACCCTTCAGATTAGGGTGGCAGACAATGGGCCGGGTGTCCCCGAGGTGCTGCAACAGCAGATCTTTGATCCCTTCTTTACCACAAAACCCATCGGTCAAGGTACGGGGCTAGGCCTATCGCTCTCCCACCAGTTAATGCAATCCCAGGGCGGACTGATTCGCTATGAACCGGGAGAGGGTGCTATTTTTGTGGTAGAGATGCCGATCGCCATGTAAGGGGCAGGTTTAACTTGCACAATTGCCCTCAATAAAGAGAGAAATTGCGAGATAGGCAGTGTTCGTAAGCGTAGTACGCCTTGAATAGCCACAAAGCCCAGAATTACGATGTTTCCAGCCTTGTCACAAAGGAGACATAGCGCCTACAGTATGTAGGCCTCAGCCCAGGGTTTATCGCCAGATATGACCGAATATGCTCAATGGGTTCCCTGCTCTACGCTCTAACTTATTCTAATCTGTGAAAAATTATGGACATCAGACTGATCAACATTGGTTTCGGTAACATTGTGTCGGCAAATCGTGTCAATGCGATCGTCAGTCCCGATTCTGCTCCGATTAAACGTATTATGACCGATGCAAGGGAGCGCGGGGATCTAGTCGATGCCACCTATGGTCGCCGTACCCGATCGGTGATCATCCTCGATTCCGGGCATGTGGTCCTGTCGGCTATTCAGCCCGAGACCATGGCAAATCGGTTTGTCAATAAAGGCCATGGGGATGATTGATGGGGTGTTTTGAGCTATCTTTAGGATGCCACAAATCCGTTAGTGTCATAAACACAAAAGACAATGACCACGACAACCACTGGGAAGCCGTTTTAGTGCCTTTTGGGATTCTGAATACAGAAACGAAGCAGCTATCGATTTATTTGAGGGAATCAGCGGAGACAAGTGATTTCATTGCTGATTGTCTGACGGCTTGGTGGCAATCTGATTGGTACTTTATTTAAACGCAAGTCCCTTATTGATTCTGAATTTGCTGTGACTTCGATGGACGCCGTCAGCCTGCGGGTCAGTTGTCAGCCAAGAAGATGACAGAGGTGGAAAATGCCGTACGCCGAGTTTTAGGGCTTTAAACTTCCCCACCCCCTACTTCCCAATACAAAACTGCCCAAACACCGATCGAGCATCGACTCCGTCACATCCTCCCCCAACACCTCCGACAACGCCCTTATCCCCGATCGCAAATCGATCGTCCAAAAATCCAACGGCATTTGATCGGCGATCGTCCTTTGCATCTGTTCCAAACTATTCTGCGCCTGCTGCAAAGCACCCGCCTGCCGCTGATTAATTGCAAAATCTAAATTTGCCGCCGACGTCCCACCCGATCGCACCTGCTCCAAAATTGCCCCTTCCAAATCCACAATCCCTTGCTTCAAAGCCGCCGCCGTCCGCACCACAGGTTTATTCCTATTGGGCAATTCTAAAACCCCATCAATTAAATCAATCTTATTCACCACAATAATTCCAGGCCGATCGCAAACCCGTTGGAAAATTACTTCATCTTGCTCCGTCCAACCTTGATCCGCGGCAATCGTAAACAACACCAAATCCGCCTGCTCCGCCGCTCGCCGCGATCGCTCCACACCTAAACTTTCCACGCGATCGTCCGTTTCCCTGATTCCCGCCGTATCCAAAACCTGCACCGGAATGCCACCCACCACCAATTGCGACTCCACCACATCCCGCGTCGTCCCCGGTAGATCTGTGACAATCGCGCGATCGCTCCGACTCCAGGCATTTAATAAACTCGACTTGCCCACATTAGGCCGCCCAACGATCGCCACCTTTAAACCCGTACGCAACAACTCCCCGCGATCGGCAGTCGCCAAAATCTCCCGCACCTGATCGAGTGCCGCTTGCAAACTCTCCACGATCGCCGCCTCCGCCAAGGGTGGCAAATCATCCGCAAAATCAATTCGGGCTTCCACCTGGGCCAAAATATCTAGACAGGTCGATCGCAACTCCCGCACTGGCTGCGCCAATCGTCCCTGCAACCCCCGCCAAAGCCTGCACCGCCGCCTCGGGGTGAGCTTCGCCCCCACCAAACTCCATCACACTCTCGGCCTGGGTCAAATCCAATCGCCCGTTGAGAAACGCCCGCAAGGTAAATTCTCCCGCCTGGGCCAGGCGCGCCCCGCCACTCAAACAGAGCTGCAACACCTGCTGCACCGCCATAATCCCACCATGGCAATGGAATTCCACCACATCCTCACGGGTATAGGAACGCGGTGCCAGCATCGGCAAGACTAAAACCTCATCCACCACCGAGCCCTCCGGTCCCACCACATGGCCGTACAGCACCCGATGGCTCTCCCAGGTTTGTTTCCCCATGGGTCGAAACAGCTTTTGGGCGATCGCCACCACCCCGTCCCCCGACAGACGTACAATTCCCACACTCCCCTGGTCCGGGGAGATCGCAGTGGCAATGGCAGCGATCGCTTCAGCCATGAACTAGCGGAACTCAGCGAAGATCGCTTCTAGGATCGCCGTCGCCCCCTGAGCCTTAAGTTTCTCCGCCAGCTCCAGACCTAGGGCCTCCGCCGATTCCGGAGCCCTGTGACGACATCCTTGATCACCTGCTGACCATCGAGACTCGCGACCAAACCCGATAGGGTGAGTTGGCCATCCGCGATCTTGGTATTGACCCCGATCGGCACCTGACAACCACCCTCTAGTTCCCGCAAAAACGCCCGCTCCGCATGGCAGCGCGCCGCCGTTTCACCATGCTCCAGGGTTTTGATCACCGCCAGAATATCGGTATCGCCATCACGGCATTCAATGCCCAGGGCACCCTGACCCACAGCATGGAGGGAGATTTCAGCAGGAATAGACTGGTGAATGCGATCGCCAAAGCCCAACCGATGCAAGCCCGCATAGGCCAAAATCAACGCATCATACTCACCGGAATCCAGCTTCGCCAGACGGGTATTCAAATTCCCCCGCACATCCTTGAAGACCAGATGGGGATAGTGATGACGGAGTTGTGCCAAACGACGCAGAGAAGACGTCCCGATCACCGCACCCTCAGGCAGCGTTTCCAACTGGTACTGCTTAAAATTTTCATGCACCACCAGCGCATCCGCCGGGTCTTCCCGCTCAGTCACACAGCCCAACATCAGCCCCTCGGGCAAATTCGTCGGCAAATCCTTCAGCGAATGCACCGCAAAATCCGCCTTCCCTTCGAGCATCTGCACCTCCAACTCCTTGGTGAACAATCCCTTGTCCCCCACCTTGGCCAGCGGCACATCCAAAATGTTGTCGCCCGTCGTGCTCATTTCGATCACTTCAAAGCTGTAGTCAGGAAATTTCTTTTGCAATTCACCCTGAACCCAATGGGTCTGAACCAGGGCCAATTGACTTTTGCGGGAAGCAATACGGACAGTGCGCTTTGAAGACATATCTAATGAAATGGTTTGGCTAAATCTGCATCTAATACAGCTCTTTCATCCCAGGTTACCGCAATCTGGAACCCCATGCAGAGCGCGATCGCTCCCCCAAAAGTTACAGATAATTAAGCTGACCCCAAACCCAGCATTTCCTGGACCCGCAGGGCCGTCGCCGGAGCCAGCAAAACACCATTGCGATAGTGCCCCGACGCCAGAATCACGCGATCGCTCCACCACTCAATCACCGGAGCCGGACGCCCCTGGGGTCTGGGCCGCCACCCATGCCACCGCATCAAAACCTCCGCATCTTGCAAACTCGGCACCAACGCCATAATCTCCGCCATCATCGTTTCAAACCTCTCCGCCTCAGGTTCCGGCGGCATCGCACTCTCATTATCAAACTCCACCGTCGCCCCCAGCCAATACTCGTTATTTCCCAGCGGCACCAGATGAATATCATGCCCACTCAGCACAGGCTGAAACTCCGGCGTTCCTAACGCCTTAGGCAACCGCACCTTCACCGCCTGCCCCAGTACCGATCGCATCTCCACATCCACCAACCCCACCGATCCCACCCCCGCACAAACCACCACCACATCCGCCTCCACCACATCCAAATCCCCAACCTCCCACCCAAACTCAAACCGCACACCACGACGCTGCGACGTTTGAATCAAAGCGCGAGTCAGCGCCGCCGCATCCACCTGCCGATCGCCCGGAGAATACACCGCCCCCACAACGGCCTCCAAACACACCTCAGGAAAAACCTCAGCAATGCGATCGCCCTCCCAATACTCCAACCGCCTCCCCTGCGCTTGACGAATCCTCCCCAACTGCTCCCACCGCCCCCGCCGCTCCTGCTCAAACTGCAACAGCAACAATCCCTGCTGGTTGTACAAAATTGGCCCATCGGCCTGCAATGTTGGGATCACGCGATCGTACCAATCGATCCCCGCCAGCCGCATCTCCAGGTTCCGCCCCTTTTCCCTCGTACTCACCGCCCCCATCAGCAACCCCAGGGCCGCTCCTGTCGCGGAGGCGATGGTCAAAGACCGACCGGAGGTCATCGCCCCCGCCGTCATCACAGGCGGCCCCGGAGCCGCCTCATACACCACCACATCCACAAACTCCGACAGCACATAGGCCACCGTAGCCCCCACAATTCCCGCCCCAACGATCGCCACCCGCATCATCCCACCCCCCAAAAAACAAAAAAGCCCGCATCACCTGCGAGCTTTTAACAACCCCAAAACCAGAATCCCCAACGACTCCGGTCCCCCCAAACTATAGCCTTACAGGCATTCAAGAAAGGGGGCTAGGGGGCCTCTTCTCCTAACCTACTGAGGCAACAAAGCATCAAACTGCTCCAAACTCTTCACCAAATCGCTATAGGCTCGATTCAGCGCGCGAGAATCCTCATCCGCCGCAGCCTTATCTAGATTCGCCAGCGCCGTAAAGGTATCCTTGGCCAAATCCCTTGCCTTCTCCTGGGCCTCCGGGAATAGATCACGCGCAATCCTCAGCATCTTCAAGCGCAACTCACCCAAAGGCCCATGGATAAAGTTCCGCGTAAAAACCCAATTTTCTTGATCAACCAACGCCTTCAAGTCCGTGGTAATGCGATCGCGCATCCTATTCACGGTCTCAGCGTAGCCTTGAATTTCAGCAATTTGGTCCGCACTGTAGACCTGAGCCCGAGACTTACTTTTTGCCTCTGCGGGACTGACGAACGTGACAAACAGCACCATCACCAATGCCAGGGCTGCCGCCAGAAAAGAACGATACTTCGACATAACGTATGGATGTAATAAGAACTGAACAAAACCGCGCCGCCACCCAAATGTAACCCCAGGCAAGGTCGCTGCTTGTTAGTCTATCAGATGGCCCGTAGCCCCTCGATCCATTCCCCCCATCCGTAACAATCCCGCAACAATTAATCCCAACAGACAAAACCGCCGCCGAACCAAAGTCCAGCGGCGGTTTTGATTAAAAACCTAAGAGCCTAAGCCCCTGGGTGATTTAGAACGTGAACGTTGTGCGGACGGTACCGATCAAAGCATCTTCGTTGCTGCTGTTCTGACCAGGGTTAGTCACCCAGATCAAACCAGGAGTAACGGACACTTTGTCGTTGAGCTGGTACTTGTAGAAACCTTCAACGTGGAAAGGAATGGACCGACCAACGCGGGTATTTGCAGCACTGCGGCCACCGGCACGGTAAGGCTCAGCACCAACCATGATGCCCAGGAGGTTGCCCTGCTTACCAAAGTCAGGCAGCGCAATACCAGCACCGTAGGTCCAGATCTTCTGGTTGCCTTGGTTGTCACCCAGGAAGTTGACATTGGCACGGCTCACAAAGCCATTCACAACCAACTGAGGGCTGACCTTGAATGCTGCAGAAGCACCCAAAGCTGTGGTCTTGGAGGACAGACCCAGGTTGTTACCGAAGCCATCGACTTGGGCGTTGGCCAAGGGGCTACCGATCCCGATTGCGGTGGTGCCATCAAAGATTGCGCCACGGCTGAAGGCAGACACGTAGGTCAATGCCAACTGGAAGGGAGAATTGGTCGGTGCATAGGCAATCTGAGCCAAGGTGCTGCTACCGCCAGCGCCGAACAGACCGCCCTTGTTGGCGCCAGTGCTGTTGGGGCTGTTAGCGTTGTCAGCCAGGTAGCCGCCGCTCAGGGTCAAACCGCCGCCTAGATCGAAGTTAGCACCGATACCGCTACCACCGCCGATGCCGTAGATGGGGTTGCGCTGGGCGAACAGGGACAGAGGACCGGTACCACCATCACCTGCATCCATTGCGCCCGCTGCTGTAGGCGCGTAGTCGTAGTGGAGACCGCCGGTTGCGGGGATGTAGAACTTAATCTTCTCGCCGTAGTTACCGTAGTAGGCCAACCAGTCAACAGCCACGCCGTTACCACCACCAGCATTGGTGTTGACGGTCATTTGACCTTCAGAGATGTCGCCACCGTTGACGGCACCGCTCTGGAAGTCCTGGAAACGGTTGCCGTTACCAGCAGCTAGGCGGGTGACCAACAGATCCTTACCCGTGAAGCTGGTGTTGAGGCTGAGGCGAACGCGATCTTGGAAGACAGTGTTGTTGCCACGGTCATCAATGCCACGAGCGCTGAACTCATCGCTGACAGCAAACTGCACTTCACCGGCCAACTTGGTGGTGGTGGAGAACTGCTGCTTCTCAAGGGTTGCCACTTTGGAGTCGAGGGCATCGACGCGGCCACGCAGGGTTGCCAATTCAGCAGCAAACTGCTCTTGCAGCTTCTGCAGGGTCGCCAAATCTTCTTTTTTGACGAGGTTGGAGGTTGCGGCGGCGATCAATTCGTTGACGCGGTCCAAGCAAGCGTTCAAACCTGCGGCAAATTCGTAGCGAGTCAAGGCCCGGTTACCCCGGTAGGTGCGATCGGGATAGCCCGCGATACAACCATAGCGCTCAACCAAGGACTGCAAAGCCTGGAAGGCCCAGTCGGTGGGTTTGACATCGGAAAGCTGGGAAACGGAAGTCACCTGACCTTGGGCAGCTTGGCCTTCGCGGCTGTACTGGGTCAACTGATCCAAAGAAGTAATCTGCTCGGCCTTGGCGGCAGAACCCGCAAGGACGACGCCCAGCGCGGCAGAACCGATAACTAGAGAATGTTGTAGAACCTTATTCATTGCTTGAAATCTCCTCACACACCATGCAGGAACCACAGATGCTTGTTGCCAAACATAAGCTTCCATCATGGAAAAACTAATCGAACAGGCGGCTGGGCGGTTGAAACCCCATCCAAAATTACCTCCGGAGAAGTAATAAATAGGTGCGCTTTCATCCAGACTGCATCCGATTGGAGACAGTCTACCAGGAAGCCCAACAAATTTCACGCAACCTTAGCCCAAGGGCGACTAACGTGCTTCAGCAAATTTGCTGAGAATCTTGCTGAGAAATGACTAGTTGGTCAGTTCTTCACAAAACTTCTCTACCAACATAACAAATATTTTTTCAGGTGCAAGGGCTGAGTGGACAGTTTTTGTGCCACTTAAGGAACAGATGGACCCAACTTTGCCCCTGTTTTTCCCTGTAAAAGCTATCCGCCCCCTCCAAAATCCGCTGATTTCAGAGGGGGCGGTCTAGCCGGGTCTTCAGAGGTAACCTTGACTGCCGGGAGAATCTCCTGACGTTGGCCCCTTTGGACTCATGTAGGTTTGACCTAGAAATGAACTTCTCGCACAAAGAATAAACTCTGACGGGAAAAACACAAACAGGGCAATGGTCTCAAGATGCTTAGTTCTTAGAGAACAGCCCCGGTACACAGCCGGACAACACCAAACTGAAGACCCAATTGTTTACAACTTTCTTGCATTCATAACCTCCATGAAGTTTACTAAAGGACAAGTTATCTCCAAAGCCGCAGGCACAGGGCCAGAAAGCTTTAGGCATGGGTAATAAATACCCTGCACAAACCCTAACATAAGTTCCTGAGGACGCAAAGGGCGAGATCAGGAATTTTCTGGGCGCTGGGACCAGTAGTCACCAAAAAAACCGGGCTCCAGGCCCGGTTTCAAACATTCACACAATCTAGTTAGCGCTTCGCCTTAGAGTGCGTTACCGCGAGGCAGCACTTCCTCAGGGAATACAAACTTCTCGTGGGGCTGGTCCTGGACCGCCATCCACGCTCGGATACCTTCGTTCAACAGAATATTCTTCGTGTAGAACGTCTCAAATTCGGGGTCTTCCGCCGCCCGCAGTTCCTGGGACACAAAGTCATAGGCTCTGAGGTTCAGGGCAATACCGATGATCCCAATCGACGCCGTCCACAGACCCGTCACGGGCACAAACAGCATGAAGAAGTGCAACCAACGCTTGTTCGAGAAGGCGATCCCAAAGATCTGAGACCAGAAGCGGTTCGCCGTCACCATCGAGTAGGTCTCCTCCGACTGGGTCGGATTGAACGCTCGGAAGGTGTTCGACTGTTCGCTATCTTCAAACAAGGTGTTCTCCACCGTCGCACCGTGGATCGCGCAGAGCAATGCGCCACCCAAGATACCAGCCACACCCATCATATGGAACGGGTTGAGGGTGAAGTTGTGGAAGCCCTGCACAAACAGGATGAAGCGGAAAATCCCCGCCACCCCAAAGGTCGGCGCAAAGAACCAGCTCGACTGACCCAAGGGGTAGATCAAGAACACCGCCGTGAACACAGCGATCGGTCCCGTGAAGGCGATCGCATTGTAAGGACGGATCCCCACAAGACGAGCGATTTCCAACTGACGCAGACAGAAGCCGATCAGACCAAAGGCCCCATGGAGTGCCACAAAGGCCCAAAGACCGCCAATCTGACACCAGCGCGTGAAGTTACCCTGGGCTTCCGGTCCCCAGAGCAACAGCAGGGAGTGACCCATGCTATCGGCGGGGGTGGAGACTGCCGTGGTCAAAAAGTTACAGCCTTCCAGGTAGCTCGATGCCAGACCGTGGGTATACCAGGAAGAGACAAAGGTGGTCCCGGTCATCCAGCCGCCCAAGGCCAAGAAGGCACAGGGGAACAGCAACAGACCCGACCAGCCCACAAAGACGAAGCGATCGCGCTTCAGCCAGTCATCGACGGCATCAAAGATGCCCCGCTCCGGCGCGCGCCCGACTGCAATAGTCATGCGTTGATTCTCCAATCATTAGCGAAAAAAAGATTATTAAGCCCGCAAGCACCGTTTGATCTTCGCATCAGCGAGTACTTAGAAAAAACTAAGGCCCAAGCTGACGCCAGAATCAAACAATGTTTACGTTTCTTAACTATGGCTCTCATTATAGGGGCATCTCCCCAGATACCGTCTAGGGGAAAATGGGGAAGCCGGAGAAATGGCCCCGGTTTTGAGGTGTTTTTTTTAGGGCGTAGGGCATGACAGCACTGGGATTGGATGTTGGGAAAAACGGATTGGGGTGGCGGGCAGTGATGGCTTGGGGTGGTTTGCCCAGGGAATCATGACGATCGAGCGGCGGTCCCAGGAGCAGGTGATCCAGGATCTGCGGGCCATCTGCCAGGAGCGTCAGGTGACAACGCTGATCGTGGGCATGCCCTACCTCCAGGATGGATCGATCGGTCCCCAGGCCAAGAGCATCCAAAAATTTGCCCAGACCCTAGGGCGGCATCTGGACCTGCCGATTATCTGGGTAGACGAACGGCTGACGAGCTTTCAAGCCGAGCAAGATCTAATTGCCCAGGGGGTTTCGCCCTCCCGGAATAAGGGTTTAATCGATCGACGGGCCGCTGAAATCATCCTCCAGCAATGGTTAGATGACCAGAAAGGTCACGTTCTGGGAGATACTTATCTCGAAGGGTGATGCGTTCAGCTTTGCTGTCTCAAAGAGAATCGCCCCCAAACCCGATAAAATCACCCCTAAGTTGCAGTTGGCATAGAGATTAACAATGGATCCAAACGAAATGGATTTTGACACCCCGACCGTCACCGTTAAGGACGAGACAGGTCGGAGCTTAGACTGCTTCGTTGAGCAGTCCCTCGAAATCGAAAATCAAGAGTACGTTCTGTTGTTGCCCGTGGATTCTCCCGTGGAGATTTTTGCCTGGCGGGGCGACGACGACGAGGAAGAGGAAGCTGAGATCGTCGAGGATGCTCAGGAAATTTCCGAAATCTTTGCGACGGCCAAGGCGGTACTCAGTGAGCAGAACCTGGTGCTCAAGCGTACGGCTGTGGTCCTCACGGTGGAGGGCGATCTGCCAGACTTCGAGGAAGAGGCCTTGGACGAGGAGGGCTTCGATGCCGATGGGGACCAGGAGGAGCTGCAATTGCTGGCCACCTTCTACCATGAAGACCAGGAATATGCGGTCTATACCCCCTTGGATCCCTACTTCATCCTTGCGCGCCTCGACGCCAAGGGCAATCCCGAGCTGCTCTCCCCCGAGGAACTCCAACGCCTTGAGCCCATGCTGGCCCAAATCGAAGATCAGCTATTTGATTCCCTAGAGTAGGCCAGACAAAAACCTGACACAGGACCGCTTGCATCGTTGGCCTCTCTGAGTTTAATTGGCAGAGTCTAAATAAGACGTCATGGAACTCAGACGTTGTAACTTGTAGTTGTTCCCTTGAATATGGTTCATGAAGCGTAAATTTCCCCTGATCGCTCTATTTTTCCTAGCCTCCCTCGGGGGGCTGGGCTGGCAAGCCAAGTCTTGGTGGCAAACCAACAGTGCCCCCGTCGCCGCCGCCAAGTCGGCCAAGCTGATGACGGTGACCATTCCCAATGGCACACCCACCCAAGAGATCGGCGAAATTTTGGCCCAGGGGGGCGTGATTCGATCGGCCAAGGCCTGGCAGCTCTGGAATCGCTGGCAAAGCTTTCAAAACAAAACCGGCGGCCCCCAGGCGGGCACCTACAATTTGTCCACGGGGGACAGCCTGCCCCAGGTAGCCCAGAAACTCTGGAAGGGAGAAGTGGTCACCAAGAGTTTCACCATCCCCGAGGGTTGGTCCATTCGGCAGATGGCGGCCTACTTTGAGCAGCAGGGCTACTTCTCCGCCCAGGACTTCATTGCCGCCACCCGCAGCATCCCCGTTCAGGAGCATCCTTGGCTCCCAACGAATCTGACCAATCTAGAGGGGTTTCTCTATCCGGATACCTATCAATTGATCGCCAGTGAGCAAGTGACACCCCGGATGGTCGTCAAGCAAATGCTCGATCGCTTCGCCCAATTGGCCCTGCCGATCTACCAGAAAAAACCCAGCGGCATGAGCCTCCTCCAGTGGGTCACCCTCGGCAGCATTGTCGAAAAGAGGCGGTCGTCGCCAAGGAGCGCCCCCTGATCGCTGGCGTCTTCACCAACCGACTCAAACAAGGGATAGCACTCGGATCGGATCCCACAGTCGAGTATGGCCTCGGCATTCAGCAGACCAAGGAGCAGCCCCTGACCCTGACCCAGGTGAACACCCCTTCGCCCTACAACACCTACATGAATCCAGGTTTGCCACCGGGGCCGATCGCCAGCCCCGGGGTCGCCAGCCTAGAAGCCACACTCAATCCCTCTGCGACGGACTATCTTTACTTTATGGCGCGCTACGACGGCACCCATATTTTCTCCAAAACCCTAGGAGAGCATGAGTCGGCCCAAAACGGGGTGCGTGACAAAGTTGAGGCTGAAATGGCCGTAGAAGCCGCGAAACCCGAGGCGGGCAAACCCGCTGCGAACAATTCCCAGCCCCCTAGCCCCAGCCCCCTGCCCAATTAAGTAGAGAAATGGGGTCTTCTAGGGCAAAATAGCAGAACCCATTAGCGCGAGATCCTATGACTTGGGGGAACTTACTCCAGCCTGACCTGTGGCTCAACAAAACCACCACCCACCTTACCCCTAAGCTGCTCAACGATGCGGGCTTAAAGGGGTTGGTCCTGGATGTGGATGAGACCTTGGTGCCGCGTACCATTAAGCAGCTTTCCGATGAGATTGTGCCTTGGTTTCAATCCATACAGGCGGTCACCCCGCAAATCTGGCTCGTCAGTAACAATCCCAGCATCCCTCGCATTCAGCGAATTGCTGAGGTCCTGAATGTGCCCTATATTGCCCGCGCTGGCAAACCCTCGCGCACCCAGTTGCGCCGGGCCATTGAGTCAATGGAGCTGCCCCCAGAACAGGTGGGGATGGTGGGCGATCGCCTCTTCACCGATGTGCTGGCGGGCAATCGGCTGGGCATGTACACCATTTTGGTGGAACCCATGCGCCATCCCAAAAAACAGGGTGGCTCCTTGGTCCATCGCGCTGAATTTTGGCTGTCGCGGGCCTTGGGTGCCAAGCTAGACCCGCACCAATCCTAGGCCTGATAGTCGCCGGACTTGCCGCCGGATTTACTCAACAATTGGATGCCCTCAATGGTCATCTCCTTTTCCAGCGCCTTCGCCATGTCGTACAGCGTCAGCGCCGCGATCGAAACCGCCGTCATGGCCTCCATCTCGACCCCTGTTTTGCCCTCGATTTTGACCATGGCCTCGATCCGGTAGCCTGGCGTTTGGAGATCGGGTTCGATGGTGACGGTCACTTTTTGGATGGGCAAGGGGTGGCAGAGGGGAATCAGGTTGGCGGTTTGCTTGGCGGCCATGATGCCCGCTAGGCGAGCGGTGCCGAGGACATCGCCCTTGGGGGCATTGCCGGAGGCGATCGCTGCCACTGTTTCCGGTTTCATCCGGACATAGCCCTGGGCTTTTGCGACTCGTATAGTGGTGGCCTTGCTAGCCACATCGACCATTTGGGCTTCCCCGGCGAGATCGATATGGGTCAAGGGATTGGGGGAAATATCTTGGGGCATGGTTGTGTTTTTCGAGGCGACTGTGCTATTCTAGCTGAGCGGATACACAAGGGCTTGTAGCTCAGTGGACTAGAGCACGTGGCTACGGACCACGGTGTCGGGGGTTCGAATCCTCCTAGCCCGTCCTTGATGGTTGGTTTGATAGTTGAAAAGTACAAAACCCTCGGATCATTTTTAGAATGGCCGGGGGTTTTGTCATAAGATCAAAACGCCCTAGGCCCAGGAACAATTTTCCGGATTCCGATCGTCTGGGAGCGTTGAATGAATTCACCTGCTTTCACACCAACACAATTCTCTCCTCTCCCCTAAGAATGCTATTGAGTCGTTTTGTTTGTTCGGCCCCGTTGCTCCTGTTGGGGTTAGCGGTGGTTTCTATCTCGCCCGAGGCGCTGGCCCAGAGTCCCGCCCCATCTTCTACCAAACCACAGCCCAATAAGCAGCTCGATGATTTGCTAAAAGCCGCCAGGGAACGGGTCGATGCCAAGGACTTTAACGGGGCGATCGCCCTCTACCAGCAGGCCCTGCGCCTGGACGATCGCAATGCCCGCCTCTATTCGGGGATTGGCTACCTCCAGGCTCAGCAGGGCAACTACAGTGCCTCCCTGGAGTCCTACCGCCTGGCCAGTCGGTTGGAACCGCGCAATGCCGACTTTATCTATGCCCAGGGGTTTTGTCTGGGGAATTTGAACCAGGATAGTGAGGCGATCGCGCCTACCGCCAAGCGGCCACCCTCAACCCGCGCCATCTCAATGCCCTCCAAGGCCTTGGGGTCTTGCTATCGCGTAAACAGGACTACGACGGCGCCTTGAAGGCCTATTTGAAGGTCTTGGAACTCGATAGCAAAAATGATGCTGCCCGTGAGGCTGTGACGGCCCTGTTTATTGACCAAGGTAAGTTGACCGATGCCCTGAACGTGGTGCAGCGTGCCCTGAAGTTTAATCCCCAGAACCCGAGGGCCAATTTTTTGCTTGGGGTCGTCTACATGGCCCAGGGCAATCGCAGCGAGGGCCTGACGGCCCTAAATAGGGCTGCCCAGCTCGATCCGAGTAATGCCAAAATCCAGGTTCAGCTCGGCAAGGCCCTGCAGCTAACGGGCAACGCCGATCGCGCCATCACCACCTTCCAACGCGCCGCCCAGTTGGACACCAAATTGCTAGAGGCTCACCTGGGACTTGGGGATGTCCGGTTGCAGCAGCAGGACTATGCCCAGGCGATCACGGCCTTCCAGGAGGCCCTGCGCCTGGATGACAAAAACGCCTACGCCTACGAGCAGATCGGCATGGCAAATAAGGGCAAGGATCGCAAACGCGACGCCATCGATGCCCTCAAAAAGGCCCTCGACCTGTACAAACAACAAAACAATGCGGGAGCGATCACGCGGGTGGAGATGGTGATTAATGGTTTGAAGTAGGAAGGGTGAAGTAGGAACATTTTGGGGATTTGTTGATTGCTGTCAGGGTCTTGGGAACAATAGGGGCAATTTTCGGGGGACGGCCCCCTGCATGTGCATCTACTAACGACCATGAAACAACTCTTCTCTTCTTCCAGCGCCTATTGCGCGCGGGACGCGGCTTTCCTTGCGGAAGCGGCCCACTGTGCCTATAACAAGCCCCAGGAAATCGTGGCCCAGGCCGCCAGGTGGAACTATCCCCACTTTCGCTTCCTAGAGCAAGGCAACACCCAGGCCTACGTGATGGCCAACGATCAGCGGGTGGTCTTAGTCTTTCGCGGCACAGAGCCAACTAGCCCCAAGGACTGGCTCACCAATACAAAACTCCCCCTCACGGAGGCCTTGGGCGGAAAAGTCCATAGGGGCTTTTGGCAGGATTGGCGGGATGTGGCGGATCTGGTGGTGGAGCAGGTGACTCGATTGCGCGATCGCCAGCAAGAACTCTGGATCACAGGCCATAGCTTGGGGGGTGCCCTATCGGTCCTCGCCGCCTTGACCCTCGTGACCCAGGACCAAAGCGTCAATGGGGTCTATACCTTTGGGGCACCGAGGGTGGGGGATGGGGACTTCACGGCCCACTACAACAGCCGCTTGCAGGCCCAAACCCTACGACTGGTCAACCACCGGGATATGGTGCCTCGGGTACCGCCGCTCCAGTGGGGCTATCAGCATGGGGGGCAGATGATTTATTTTAATCAGCAGGGGCAGTTGCAGCAGGGCAGCCAGTTTTGGGAAGATATGCTAGAGACCATGCGCGGCATGGACTATGGCGCCCTCAGCGATGCCGTGCGCGACCATGACATGCATGCCTACCGTGCCTGTATTGCTCAAAATGCGATTGCGCCTCCCCCAGAGAAATACCCCCCCAATCTCCAACTTGCTTAAGTAAAAACCCCGCCCAAGGATGAATTGGGCGGGGTTTTTAAATTGATGCAGACAAGCCTTAGAACTTAGCTTCCACAGGCTCGGGCTTCGTGGGCATCGGTGTGGGCATCGGTGCAGGCATCGCAGGCGGTGCAACGGGAGGGGTTGCCTCGGGATTGCGATCGAAGACGAAGTCACCGGAGGAGCGCATGCCGGGCTTGTAGGTGGGCAAGGTCTGCACGGACAGATTGAAGGGATTATTCAGATCAGCGGTGCGGATCGTTGGATCATCCAAGGACTGGCGATTAAGCAAGTAGCGATAGAGGCCGTGGACATCCTTACCATCCTTGGCGATCGCATTTTCAGGGTACTTGAAGGTGCCGATCATGCTCTGAACAGCTTTGAACGACGAGTTGGTGTCGATAATACTTTCAGAGTTGCGGAAAAAGGTACGATCCATGGCATTGTCCACGGTTTCGCGGGGACGGAAGACAACGCCTTCCTGGGCCTGGGTCGCAGGCACAATCGCGGCGCCCGTCACTGCGGTAAGGCAAGCGCTCAAAGCGAAGCGCAATGCAGGTTTCATTTGCACGCCCATAGTATGTTTGATCCTCACTATTTTTCCTATAGTAACTGAACATTTGGTAGTAGGATCAAAAACGGTCAAATTCTCGCCCAGGGCCTCAAGGGTCGATTGGGTGGGTGGTTTGTCCGATATTCGATCGACCGTCAGTTCTTTTGTTCTTTCTAGGATGCCCAAGCCCATGAATAATGCAACCGCTGCTGAGTTTTCTTGGACCAATGCCAACCTGGAGGACCTACGGTTTCAACTATTGAATTTGCTCTGCGAAGTCGCCTACAAAGAAGGCGATTTCCTCCTGTCCTCAGGCCAGCGCAGCACCTACTACATCAACGGCAAGCAGGTCACACTCCATGCCCAGGGCGGCACGGGCGTGGGCCGGATTTTGCTACCCCTGGTTCCAGCGGACACCGTGGGCGTGGCAGGGCTAACCCTAGGAGCGGACCCGATCGTCACAGCCACCAGCGTGGCAGCACTTTACGAGGGGCGATCGCTCACCCCCTTGATTGTGCGCAAAGAAGCCAAGGGCCATGGCACCCAAGCCTATATTGAAGGCCCCACCCTGCCCGAAGGCAGTTCCGTGGTGGTTTTGGAAGATGTGGTAACAACGGGTAAGTCGGCCATGCAGGCGGTGGAAAGGCTACGGGGCGCGGGATATAAAGTCGATCGGATTGTGACGCTGATCGATCGCCAGCAAGGGGGCGCGGAGTTTTATGCATCCCAGGGCTTAGCCTTTGACACGGTGTTTACGATCGCCGATCTGCAAGCCCATAATAAGACCTTGAATTAGGCGGCTTGTGATTTGACTGTTGGCTACAATGCTTGCGGGCGCGGGATACGCGCCCCTACCAGAGGCGTGATTTTAACCCAATGCCTCCAAACAAATCTGGCGGAAATCATCCCCCCGATGCTCAAAGCTATTGTATTGGTCAAAACTAGCGCAGGCCGGAGACAGCAACACATGCTTTGCCCCCTTCTCTAGGGCCACAGCCGCCGCACGGGGCACCGCCGCCGCCATCGTACCCACCTCCTCATAGTCGTCATAGCCAACCTCCGCAAGGCGTTTGGCAAACTGCTCCGACGCATCCCCAATCAGCAAAACCTTAACCGCCTTAGCCTTGATCGCCGCCATCCAGGCCTCATCATTGCCCTCCTTCGGATCGCCCCCAGCAATCAACACCGTCCCCCCCAACATAGAAGACAGACCCACCTCCGCCGCATCGTAGTTTGTCGCCTTGCTATCGTTGATAAACTCAACATTCTTCCAAGTGCGAATCAGTTCCAAACGGTGGGGCACCCCCGGAAACTCCCGCATCGCCTTCTCGATCTCCGCCGCCCCCAATCCCGAAAAAATGCGCCGCCGCCGCCGCCATCAGCATATTTTGCAAATTGTGCTGACCGGGCATCTTCAGCGCCTCAGCAGGAAAGAGTTTTTCACCCTGGATCGTCACCCAGCCAGATTCGTCAATATAGGCACCCAGATCGGGATTGCCAGGGAGTTTATCCTTACCGTGGATGCTTGTCCAACAGGCGTATTCGCTAATTGGGTAACGTTTCTCCTGGGCCATCTGCCGCAGGTAAACATCGTCGCCATTGAAGATCTGAAGGCGCGATCGACTCAGCAACCTAGCCTTCAGATCATAGTAACGACTCAGCGTCTTGTGCCGCGCCAGATGATCGGGCGTAAACGTCGTCCAAAGCGCAATATTCGGCGTCAAACTCGGCGAAGACTCAATCTGATAGCTACTCAACTCCGCAATGCAAAACTCCGGCGGCTCCGGCAACAGCGCCACCTCACAGGCGGCATAGCCGATGTTACCAAACGCAGGCGCATGGTGCCCGGCGGCCGCAAACATGGCGGCGGTCAAAGCGGTCGTCGTCGTTTTACCATTCGTCCCTGTGATGGCAATCCAGGGACGATCGCCAAGCTCCGCCAAGCCAGCTCCATCTCACCGATCGTCACCACACCCAACCGACGGGCCTTTTCCAGGGCAGGCAGATCCCAGGGCACCCCCGGACTAACCACCACCAGTTCAAGGTCCCGGCCCTCGGGGTCAAAGGTATCCCCAAGCTGCACCTGGATGCCCTCTTGGGTCAGGGCTTGGCTTTGCGAAAGTAGGGTTTCTGAACTGGCGCGATCGCTCAGGACAACATCGTAGCCCTGGGTTTTGAGCAGGCGGGCGGCGGCATTGCCAGACTTTCCGAATCCGATGACAGCAGCGTTGGGCATGGGTGTTGGGGGGAGCGGGGGGAGTTGAGGTGCGTTAGATCGAGTAGTCCATGGGGAAGGACTTGGCTTCCTTGGGTTTGATATAGACCTGCTGGTCGGCGACCAGGTTGAGTTCGTCAAACCGTTCGCGGGTCAGGTTGGCCATCATGGTTTGGCCGTCTTCGAGCTGGAGTTCGGCTTGGATTTCATGGCCCATATGGACGATGCGATCGACCCTTGCAGGCACGGTGCTGGAACTCGCCACCAGGGCTACCAAGATATCGTGGGGCCGCAAAAACACCTCCGAATCCCCTGAGGAATTGCCTGCCCCAAAGCCACCGCCCTGGAACATCTGGGAGTTGGTGGGTAGCACATTCACTGGCCCAATAAAACTCATCACGAAGGCCGAGGCCGGATGGTCGTAGACCTGGGCCGGGGTGCCGATCTGCTCGACGCGCCCTCTATGCATCACGACGATCTCATCGGATACCTCCATGGCCTCCTCCTGGTCGTGGGTGACGAACACCGTGGTCACATGCACCTCATCGTGGAGGCGCCGCAGCCAGGCCCGCAGGTCCTTACGCACCTTAGCATCCAAGGCCCCAAAGGGTTCATCCAGCAGTAGCACCTTGGGTTCCACCGCCAGGGCACGGGCTAGGGCGATCCGCTGCCGCTGTCCCCCGGAGAGCTGGGAGGGATAGCGATCGCCCATGCCAGACAACTGCACCAGCTCCAGCAATTCATCGACGCGGTTTTTGACGCGGTTCTTGGGCACCTTGCGGATGTTCATGCCAAAGGCAATGTTGTCGCGGACGGTCAGGTGTTTGAATAAAGCATAGTGTTGGAACACAAAGCCAATATTGCGCTCCTGGACCGTCTGGTCCGTGGCATCCTCGCCCGTGAGAAAGATTCGCCCGCTGTCGGGGGTTTCGAGGCCAGCGATCGATCGCAGTAGGGTGGATTTTCCAGAACCCGAGGGGCCGAGGAGGGCGACCAGGCCACCGCTCTTAATATCGACAGACACCTGATCGAGTGCTTGGAAGTCCCCATACCGTTTTGAAACATCTTGAACGCTGATACCCATAAAACACTCAGAGCCAAAGGCCTCGACAACAGAGATTGCTGCTCTCCAGAATACAACAAAGCACTGACGCTCTGGGATGGACCCGATTGTCAGTGCATCAAAGGAGAGTCTGCCTGGGGCCTTAGGCCTGCTGGTCCTCCTGCTGGCAGGTCAGGCAATGCTGGGGCTTTTTGGGAATGGGCCGGGCTGGGTTGGCCGTAGCCGTTTTTCTCTAGGAACTGGCGCAACTGCTGGAAGAACACTTGGCGATCGCGCTCTTTGTACACCTCATTTAAGCGCTGCCAGCCTACTTCCGGCTGCCTAGGGCATATTGATCCGCCAGGTAGGCGGCCAGATACCCCCGCACCTCACGGCTTTCGGTCTGAGCCCGCAGGACATTTTGCCAGTTCTGTTCGGCGCTCTGCCGGATCGCCTCAGGGTATTGCTCCGTGGCATCCTGCAATTGACCGTCTTCGTAGCGCCATACCTTTAAGGGATAGCCGGAGGCCGCATAGCTGGAGAAGGCATAGGCGAAGCGATCGTCCCCGCTTTGCAGTTCGGGCAGACCGTCTTTGTTGAGGTCGCTGATGCTGTAGGCGGTGTTGCCCCAGTCGTGGTGGACGGCTTTCTGGGTTCGGTCCCGGCATTGGGGTAGATCAGCGAGTAGGTGCAACAATGGGCACCGCCTGTGTAGAGATCCACCAGGACCTCGGGCCGATTGTCACCGTCGAGATCCTGGAGGGCAAAGGCTTCACTGCCCTGCTCCGGGAGGGGGCGATCGCCCGCATCTTCGCGCATCACGGGGCGATCGACGATCAGATCACCGCCCTTGGTCACCTTGAGATGGAGGTTTTGATAGCTTTGATCGATGCGCTGATAGGAGAGCGTGGCCTGGTAGTCCCCCCATTGGGACTGCTGCGTAACCGTAGAGGGTGCTTGGCCAAACCCTGACCAATGGAAAACACCCGCACCAAGAAACGAGGGTAAGGCAATGCCTAGACTTCCCCTCAAGACGAGAAGCTTGATGAAACTCATATATGTTCGGAACTCAAAAGTAGATGCGACCTTCAGGATTTCGCCCCGCACAGGACAGGACGAAACTAAAAATATCCTACTTTCTCGATCCTAAACTGGATAAATAAATACCCCGAAACTGTTAAATTTCGGGGTATTTACGGAGATTGTTGTTTAACCTGGACCGTCAAGGGCTACTCTGCGTCAAACTGGTTGGATCGACGGTACTGGGTGTAGGCGGTGAAAAATAGACCACCCATGGTGAGGGGGATCAGGCCAACAACAATGCCGAGCAAAATGGGTTCGATCATGGGTCTCTCTCCTGAAGGCGGGCATGATTGCTTTGCGCCTATGTGTAAAAACTTAATGAGGTATGGCGTTATCTTAAGGCCCAGGGGGTGCGATCGGCAACTAGTGGTTTGGGATGAAAGACCTGGGAGGGTGGTGGCAGAAAGGGTACAACAGCTTTGCAATGGGCCGGAATCTTTGGTAAAGTTTTGCATAGGGCTGATTGATTCGCTTTTAAGATTGATGCTTTTACAAAACTCGACTCATAAGACGTTACGAATCTCTGAAACGAAGGACGACTTGCCACAGCAAGAATGGGTCCGGTCATTGCTGCTCATGGTTTCCCTTGTGGGCTTGGTCGTGGGACTCATGGGTCTGTATACAAGCAATCGCCCTAGCGCCTATGTTCAGAATGTGTTGGCGCTGCCGGGGGAACGGCAACAGGGGGCGGCTATTTTCTCAATGAACTGTGCGGTCTGCCACGGCTTGATGGCCGATGGCCGAGTCGGGCCGAGTTTGAAGAATGTTTCCATGCGCAAGTCTCCCGCTGCCTTGATCGAGCAGGTGACCAGCGGGAAGACGCCGCCGATGCCGCAGTTTCAACCGGATCCCCAGGTGATGGCCGATCTGTTGAGCTACCTAGAGAGCCTCTAGACGATCGCCGGGTGGGCTTCGAAGGTCGATCGCGAGGTGCTATGGCTCCAGATCTCCGGATCCGCTCCCTGGGGAATCAAGGCCCAGACGCTCTTGGGTACTATTTGGAAGTCGATGGGGATGGTGCCGATGAAGTCGCCGTCGAGTTGGATGGGCAGGGCCTTTTTGCCCGAGAAGGTGATGCGTTTGGCCCGGAAGTACTTGACCTTGGGATCGCGGTTGTAGGCCCGAATCAGGACCGATAGTAGGCGCAGTGGTGCCCCAGCATGCTCCGGCCCTGGATCACGCAGGCATCTAGGAGCCCATCGTCAATCAGCGCATGGGCTGTGAACTTGACGACGCCGCCATAGAGCTGGCTGTTGCCGATCACGGTCATCAGAATGGGACCGCGAATCCGCTGGCCATCGATACGCAGGTAGATTTTAGAGCCGCGATAGTTCCAGGCCATCTGGGCCGCCTGCTTGAGATAGGCCAGGGCACCCAGGCGTCTTTTATCCGTGGGATTGAGTTCCTGGGTGACGGCGGCATCGAATCCGACGCTGGCCATCAGCAGGAAGTGGCGGTCGCAGTCCTTGCCGGTGGCCCGGCCCAGATCGATTTGGCGGCGATCGGCGGTGAGTAGGGCGCGGGCGGACTGTTCCACATCCATGGGCAGGCCCATTTCCCTGGCCCAGACGTTGACGGTGCCAGCGGGGAGGGTGGCGAAGGCGGTGTCGCTGCCCACTAAGCCATTGATCACTTCGTTGACGGTGCCATCGCCGCCGGCGGCCACCACCAGGTCGTAGCCGCCCTCGGCGGCGGCGCGGGCAATCCCGGTGGCATCTCCGGCGGAGGCGGTGGGGGCAAGATCCACCTGCCAGCGGGCGGCGGTCCAAATTTGGGCGGCGCGATCGATGGCGCTACGCAACTGGGGCGGCTTGGCCAGCCTGGGGATTGAATACGATTAGCACACGAAGGGTCATAGAGGTGGGAGAATCACAGGGATTCGATTAAGCTGATTCGATTATCTCTGGCAATTCGATTAGGCAGCAAGCGTATATGGGATTTTGTTTGTTTGTATACGGCACTTTGCAGCCGGGGTATGCTCCCTATGAGCAGTTTTGCGCGCCCTATGTGGGTCAGGCGATCGAGGCGGCTGTGCGGGGGGCGCTCTACCAGTTGCCCTTGGGCTATCCCTCGATGGTGCCGGGGGAGGGCTGGGTGAAGGGCTATTGGCTTCAGTTGGACCATGATGAGGCCTGGATGGGGCTCGATGAGTATGAGAGCCATGATGAGGCTGTTTTTGAATCCCACTATCCCCAGCTCAAGATGAGTGAGATGGAATATGGGCGCTGGCGAACGGATGTCTACGATGGGGCGGAGCATTTGTTGGGTCAGGCCTGGGTCTATGGCATGAATCGATCGCAGGTGGAGGCCCTGGGTGGGCTGTGGATTGAGTCGGGGGATTGGGGGGAGTATTTGGGA
This sequence comes from Alkalinema sp. RU_4_3, assembly GCA_012031975.1. Lineage (GTDB taxonomy): Bacteria > Cyanobacteriota > Cyanobacteriia > Leptolyngbyales > Leptolyngbyaceae > JAAUSA01. The sequence continues at coordinate 43,316 of JAAUSA010000007.1, forward strand.
AAGATAGAAGATAGAAGATGGAAGATGGAAAGTATGAAAGGTTAATGAAGGGAATATGAGATGATTTTGAAACAATTTAATTGTGAACTATGGAATGATGGATAGACTGTGACGGAATGGGTGGGAAATGCTGACAGCTTTTACGGCGGGACTTTTATTAATTGGGATTTCGGAATTAGGGGATAAGACGTTTTTTATCTCGCTTTGTCTGGCGATGCGTTATCCGAGAAGGTGGGTGTTTTGGGGCGATCGCTGCTCTAGCGTTGATGACGGTGTTGTCGGTGTTGATGGGTCAGGCGGTGGCGTTATTGCCAAAGCATGTGACGAGAATCGCTAGTATTGTTTTGTTTTTAGGGTTTGGGTTAAAGCTTTTGTATGATGCGAAGCAGATGCGGCCCCAGGGTGTGGCCTGCGATGCGGAGCAGGAGGCCTTTGAAGATGTGGAGAATGCGGCGGCGGGCTTGGGGCGGCGTCCGGGGAGGATCGTACTGAAGACCTTTGTGATGACGTTTTTGGGGGAGTGGGGCGATCGCACTCAGTTTGCGACGATTACGTTGGCGGCGGCGCAGGATCCCTGGGGGGTAACGGCGGGGGCGATCGTGGGCCATGGGGTTTGTGCGGCGATCGCGGTGTACTGTGGGAAGTTGGTGGCGGGCAGGCTGTCGGAGCGGCTGGTGACGGCCTGTGGGGGGCTGTTGTTTCTGGTCTTTGCTGGGGTGACGGCGCTGGGGCATTAGGGGTTGGTGAGCCAGGCTTCTAGGTCGGCGATCGTATTGAAGTTGAGTAGGGCAATCGCGAGGTTTTGCTGTTGGTCTGGGGAGAGTTGGGTGATGCGATCGGTGATTGCTTTGGGGAGGGGGCCAACTTTTTGTCTGAGCTGGAGTGAAACAAGGGATTGGCGCTCTTCGGCTTTACCTTCTTTGCGACCAATTTTGCGGCCAATTCGTTCGACGCTGGTGATGTAAGGCATTTTGCGTTCCTCTTCGTAGGTCTTTAATTCTTGCCAGAACTCTTTCTCTTCTGGCGCAGGGCTTGGATGAAGCTTTGAATGGCGTCGTACTGGTCTGCCATCCGCGAAGTAGAAGTGAATTTCTCGTTCTCGCAGGAAAACTTCTACTAGGCTACTGACGGTGCTTTTGAATCCCAAGGCCGAGATGATGTCGGAGGGCAAGGTTAGAAAGCCAGAAAATCCCGTATCAATCACGGTATCGACCAGTTGCGTCGCCGTGCCATTTTTGAGGACGATCGGCAATGTCGCCTCACAGTTCTGATTCACAGTCCCTTGCATCATCGCGCTGTTTTCAGGCTTCTTGCACCAAAGTGGTCAACTGCCGGATGCCCGATGCGAACGAACCAGGTCTGAGGATCTGAGGCTTTGGCGAGTAGCCGTTTTGATGCGGCTAGCAGATCGTCAGCGACCTCAAAGGCCCCGGTTTCGATGTCGATCGCCACGATCCTCCCATGGTTGCCTTCTTCAACCTGTTGGCGCACCTCTGATTCATACAGAGCATCACCACGCTGGGCAAACTCTTCTTTGCTATATCGGGGCTGTCGGACTGCCATAGGGTTGACCTCGCTGCGACTTCAGTGGCCCTATTATAGCTTGGGGTTGGGGGCGATCGCTTCGGTGGTGATATCAGGCTGTGGAGGCTTTATGGGAGCGATCGGGCTAAATGACGATCATTAATCCCCCCTCGAAGTTAATCGTGCATGATTCATATTGAGGTGTGTCATCGTAAATGGTGAGCTGATGACCCGTGGAAAACTTCAGCGCGAATGAATGTGGTGGGTTAATACTGAAATCGTTAACAGTTATACGTTGCCTAACTGTTGAGTCGTCGCTTAGTGCCTGGACGGTACAACTCACAGTTCAATGACAGGCTTCAAGTCATAGTACATCGTTCGATAGGGGGTTTCTGGCGGCAGGCTTTCATTTGGATCGACAAACTCAAAGCCCAACTTGGTATAGAACCCGGATGCGTCATAGGCTGGGTCAGTATCACGATCGTACAGTGCATCCACAGTCACAAATCGTACACCCACCATCGGAACAAGCGCTGCCGCCACATAATCGATCGCCCATTCCACGAGATACTTTCCAGCACCTTTAGCTCGTCTGTCAACCGCAAGCAAGCCAATTTTGATAGCTGGAAATGTCTGATATTTTACACCCTCCGCAGCGAGGAGCGGGTTCTCAACCTGTAACTTATCGGCCAGAAGCGTGATGTAACCAACCAGAGCATCATCCACTCGTAGAATCCAGCAGTTGCAGACATTGGCATCGGATTCCCGCTGAATGCGCCCCTGTTTCCAATAGGTCACAAATTCTCCCCGAACACAACGAAACCCCTGGCCAAGGCTCAGGAGTTCTGGGGTGAGGGGTTCGACTGGGAGTTGGGAGAAGTCAATCCCCTCGAATTTACTTTGACTGGGCATTGTTCTGAGCTTTGCGAAGACGGCGTTCGGCGATTCGTTTGGCAAGGGCAAGGGCGCGCTCGTTGGTCACGGCCTGCCCGGTTTCGATTGCCTCAATGAGTCGCCTTGCCGACTCACCGACAACTGGCTTAGATTCGGTATGGATAGGATACTTCATTGGACTTCGGATATCTTACCCCTCCAGTATAGCAAGACCTAGACTTTCTGTGTCCAGGCAACTCCACCCATGATGATTCGGGCGATCGCATTGATCCCTAACCCAGCCCTAGCCAAACTCCCTGCTTCGATCGTCGGGAACAGGACGATACTGAGAACCGGGATCACGATCGCGCCAATTCGCATAGCCCGCAGCAACTTCCGCTTCATCGGAGACACATTTTTAGATAACCTTTGGACTCAGCTCACTGCTTTGACACCGTCCGGCTCAGGGCTTATGTTATGCGGCGATGTCACCAGTTCTGTCAGGCACATACTCAACCCCCGTAATGGTTCTCCGTATAGTAGAGAAAAGCATCTCAGTGTTGGGAATTACCATAGCACTTTGTCAAAGGAACAAGTTACTAGGGCAATAGATAGATTGTACTAATGAGGATTCCCGTCACTGTCTAGCACTACTTTGATTAGGAAATAACCATTGTCATTAAGTATGTATTGAACTTGCGTAGGGGGAACAGCTTGTCTACCTCCAGTAAATGTAAAGCCATGACAGTTGTAATTTGTTGTGGGAGGCTCAAGTTCAACAATTGGACTTTTTCCTTTATGATTCTGAATGTGTTCCTTTATGCTTTTTGCATCTCCTTCCTCAGCATAGCCTGTCAGAAAAGTTGTTATCAAACGATCTTTGTCTGTGTAGTATCCATTAGCAAGGTTTAAAGGAAACTTTCGAGTTGGACGTACTATTAGTAGATTGTTTCTGCTACCATCTTTGCGTTTTGCACGCCAAACTGTCCAAGATTTTCCGTATACACTATCATTTGGGTCATGAAGATAGAGTCCTTGTCCTCCCCACTTGCTTTTGATTTGAGTGATAGTGCCATCTGGACGAACACCTGTGATGACACCTGAGTGAGTAATCGCTCCATTTCCATTACTTGCTCGATAAATTACAATATCGCCCTGTTCTGGTAAAGTTTCCTCCTTGTTGGGTTTCGCAATTTCGTTAGATGCATCCCGCGTCATTATCCAGCTACCTGAGCCACCTGAACCAATTCGGTTAGAGCCTCTCCGCTGTTGTATCCAAGTTCCCGCAAGACGATTGCCATTTTCGGAAAGTACCAGTGTGGCAGTACCATCCATATCATTCCAAGATTGATAATACTGAAACACGAGTTTGCATTTCTTTGAATCAAAACTGCCCGATTTGATCTGCCCGACTCCACTTCCCGGTTGATTCCAACTTCCTGACAAATTTGAATTAAATTTCACTTGCCCCCAATCTGATCGCCATTCTCCAGCGATCGAAACATTGGAAGTACACGACACTGGTTTCTCGCGTGTCATAGTCCATCCACCAGAGCCACCAGAGCCTGGTCGATTAGATCCCCTTGGCTGTTGTGACCAAGTTCCTGAAAGGCGATTGCCATCTTCTGAAAGAGTAAACGTGCCAGTACCCGTCATGTTATTCCAAGGCTGGTAATACTGAAACACGAGCTTACGTGTTTTTGAATCATAACTGCCGCTAGTAATCTGTCCGATCCCACCGCCTTGGTTCCAACGCCCCGTTAAATTGGCATTAAATTCTACTACTCCCCACTCTGACTGCCACTTTCCTTCGAGTGAAACAGGTGACGGATTAGCCGCTAATATCAACTCTTCTTGGATCGGTTGGGAGACACTAGAAATAGGGGCAGAATGAGGCAATGTAGAGGGAGCAATACCCATCGGTGGCACCGCCGCAGTAGCAACTTCACCCCGCCCAAAAAGTTCATAATAAGCCGTAGAATTAAAACTCAGCAGCCCAAAGAGAAGAAAGGTGATCGCTTTTCTTAGAAAAACTGCATTGACAACCGTTAGACAGGTGAGAAGCGCAACAAGAGCTAGACGGAACTGCCGCATGATAGAAACCTATTGTAAAAATAAAATCTTTTAATACGCCCTGAATAGAAATTTACAGTATTGACTCTGAATGATCCAGTATTTTCCGCCACAAAAGTTTCATTCTAATGTTACGAAAAGTACAGTAAATGGCTACTTGTGTGAGATCACTTGAATCAGCCTAGAGCTAGTTGTCTCAGTCTCTTACGCTTTGACAGATAAACATCAAACACTGTCTTAACCGATAATTTGAAGCCGCATAACGACCCCGCTCACCGGACGCAGATAACCTCTGCATCTCACCAACAACTTGACTTCGTTCCGGTGCAGCGGGATTGTGTACGCCCAGCATGGGCGTGAGCTAATGGGGTGCAAGTCCCCTGGGGGAGAACCCGCATCCAAATGCTCGCAAGTCTTGGAGCCGAGTGATGCCAACCCCTAGTCTAAGGCAAGAGCGTCTCCGTGAGGAGGGGTTTGAAGGAAGCCAGCGACAAAACTGCGTGCCGACGGACAGAAACGTCATAGAAGGCTGGAATCTCCGGGGCGAGTTAGCACAACATAACAAAGCCCACGGGTTCAGGAGACACGGTAAATGACGCGGTCATGCAGGGAAAGTTCACGTTCTTATCTGGGGAGATCTGCCTCAATGGCAGTCTTAGAGACTACGGGAGTCTGATTGAGGTCTATCTGGAAACGGGTAGGTAGCCACAGAACCCTAAGGCTTCAAAGGCGGCCCAGCAGTCGGCAACGGCTGTTGCAAGGGGCAGAAGTCAGCCGAGGCCATAGTAGTCAAATGCCAAGCTGTAATGGTTTGGACAGGGCGAAGGGCCGAACCCAATTAATTTTTAAGGAGGAGCGATGGAAAACTCAGACGTTTCGCTGAACCCGTCCGGGGGAGAAATGGATGTGCGTGGAGCCATAGAGCCAGCCTTAGAGACAGATCTGATGGAGCGAATTCTCAGCTCAGAGAATCTGCACCGAGCATGGCGACAAGTGAGGTCAAATCGAGGCGCGCCCGGCATTGACGGGATGCGTATTGAAGACTTTCCGGCCTACGCTCGGCTTCACTGGGAGGAGATTCGTCAATCTTTGCGAGAGGGTAAGTATCAACCGACTCCTGTGCGGCGGGTAGTGATACCTAAGCCGGGTGGGAAGGGAGAACGTTTGCTCGGTGTGCCTTCGGTCTTGGACCGGGTGATCCAGCAGGCCATCTTGCAAGTGCTGAGGCCCATCTTTGACCCGGAATTTTCCGAGTACAGTTTTGGGTGTCGTCCGAAGCGCAGTGCCCATGGTGCGATCTTACAGGTAAAAGCCTATGTCAAGCAGGGATACCGAGGCGTGGTGGATTTGGACTTGGAAAAGTTCTTTGACACCGTGAATCAGGATGTCCTTATGGCAAGGGTCTCCCGCAAGGTGCGGGATAAGACGCTACTGAGCTTGATTGGTCGCTACCTGCGTGCCGGGGTAATGGTTGAAGGGAAGGTCGAAGCAACGGACTGGGGCACGCCGCAAGGCTCTCCCCTATCGCCATTGCTGGCCAACATCCTGTTGGATGACCTAGACCAGGAGTTGGAGCGTCGGGGTCACCGTTTTGTTCGCTATATGGACGATCTGGTCATTTTGGTCAAATCGCCCCGAGCGGCTAGGCGTGTAATGGCGAGTGTGACTCACTACCTGACCCAGAAGCTGCGACTCAAGGTAAATCCGCTCAAAAGCCGTGTTTGCCGTATCGAACGATTGGAATACTTGGGGTTTACCTTTCAAGGAATTCGGATCATTTGGACAGAACAAGCATTCCAAGACTTCAAGCATCGTTTGCGAGGATTGACCTCCAGGCGATGGCGGGTGTCGATGGAATATCGTATTGGGCGGATTAATCAGTATCTGCGTGGATGGATGGGCTACTTTGGTATTTCCAAATTGTATGGTCCGATTCCAGAGTTAGACAGTTGGCTGAGACGACGTATCCGGATGTGTTATTGGAAACAATGGCGTAAACCGAGAACGCGCATCGGCAACCTGCTGAGGCTAGGAACGCCGAGACAACATGCTTTCTCGACTGGCTTGAGCCGGAAGGGATATTGGCGGTTGTCGCGGACGATGGCGACGCATACGGGAATGACAAATGAGTGGCTAGCACAACAGGGATTGCTATCGATTCGCGATCTCTGGATGAGGGTTCAGGGATACGATAAGAAGCCTGTCAAGTTGTCTAGCAGTTAGGTTGGGAACCGCCCGGTGCGGACCCGCACGCCGGGTGGCGTGGGAGGGGGAGATCGTGAGGTTTTCCCCTATCCCGATTAGCTAGCGACACTTAATCATTACCACTCGCTATATAGTCTTTCAACATAAGTCATTATTTCCTCCCTGGGTAAACGAATTCTAGGCTTTTGCAGTGGGTACAAACTTTCCAAAGTAGCTAAATCTTGCTCTACAACCTTTGCTGTTGACTGCATCAATGACCTCCGAGCGATCGCATTTATTCCCGGCAACTGAAATAATGGATTCTTCCATTTGCCATAGCATAAGACAAAGGTTTTTGTTCGATGTTCAGTTTCAGGGTACAAAATGAAGAACTGTGGAACATGCCCAATATCAACCTCAGCTCTGAACATGGTCGTTGAGGGAAAACTGTATTCTAGTTCGCTTCTATAGGATTTTGGAATACTGAACAGAGCAGGGTTCTCCAGAATCTCACTCAGAGTATTATCTTCGCGCAGAAAGGTCAGTTCAACTCTGGCACGGTAACCATCCTCTTCAAAAGTATGAATTGGATTTTCACGAATCTTAAAGCTTGCGCGATGGCTGCCGTTTTGGTGATTAAAGTCGTAGTTGATTTTAATGCAACTTAAAAAGCTTGCATGGATGCTCTTTTCACCTGCAACACCAAGAAAACTCAAGCCCTTAGTTCTTCGAGAAATCAGATCGGGAATGGGCAAGCGCGGATCAAAACCTCCATACGTCCAGATTAGGTCGCCTTGAACCACTAACTCTAAGGTCTTTGCGATCGCTTGACCATTTGGTTCTCCATCCTTGAGTAACTGACCGTTGCCATTAAACTCAAGAGCATGAAAGGGACACGCAATAGAGTTGCGAGACTCACAAATCCAACCTTCAGAAAGGGGAGCCTGCATGTGAGGGCAAATATTTTCGAGAGCAAATATTTCACCTTGTGTATTTTGCCACAAGACATAATCTTGACTGTTGAGCGTAATCTTGTAGGGTTTGTTTAAACTCAACATTGAGCGATGTGCAACTAACCAAGGAGCACCCGGAAGAACTATTGTCATAAGAATGCTCTCCTGTTTTAGACGGTTGGCAACGACAATTCTCTTCCCTCAATTTTATCAACAGACTGCTGCTTCAAGATTGAGCGCTTCACCGACAATTCTCAAATGCCGCCCCACCGACAAACCAGCAGGCTAACGACCAAGATAAGCGGCGGCAAATAGATTTTGCAACTCTATCAAGATCTCTTGTCCGTCCGCTTCATCGACGTGTTAGCTGGCGCTATGCACCACCACCAGATTCAAATGCACCCATTCTCCCAAGCCGAATGGTAATAATTTCCACATCCGTGATGGCTTTGTGAGAACCTTGCTGAGTGTGAGCAGGTGTAATCCAGAACGTACCTTGAGAACAAGTTGTTCCACCAGTTTCCACAACTCCACTTAACACGTAAACGTACTCATTACAAGGGTGCGTGTGGATAGGGATGATAGTCCCAGCCTTCAGCTTCAGTAAGTGAATTGAACCCTCTGACACAGGCTCAGCCAAAGGCAAAAACTGTGTGCCGGGGAACTGCTCCATGTTCAGCCATTGCCCAGAGTCAGTTTGAATGAAAGTCTGTTCTGGCATATCCTAATTTCTCATGGTAAGGTAATGGGGCACGAGTGAATAATATTCACTCCCGAAGCTTATCATAAACCTCTACAGCATGAGCAGGCAATTGAAAACCTCGCAATCCCGTTACGATATTGAAGGCAGATATAAAGCACTACTTGAAGCAGGTGAGACTTTATTATGCAATGGGTATGACAGCGCTCAGCCCCAACTCATTGCCAAAACTGCAGGCGTGTCGATTGGACTATTTTATCGACACTTCAAAAACAAGCAGGAATTGCTAACTGCCATTATGGTTCATCATTTAGGGATTTTGCATCGCCAAACTATACAGGAAATTGAGTATTCCCCCAATCCAGTTGAAGCACTTCATATTGTCCTAATTTTGACGCTGCGCTACTTCCAAGCTCATCAAGGACTGATCAAGCTCTTTTTCATGCAAATCGGTTATGGGGATGCGATCGCAACCGAACAATTGCGAGAAGCTAGGAAAACTTATCGAAATATCTTGGAATCCATTCTCCAATCAGGAATTGCGAGAGGTGTATTCATTACTCCAGATGATTTGGATATTCAAATAGCTATCAATAGCATTATTGGGACGATTAACTGGTCACTCTACGACCTGTTAATTGTTAGAAATGAAGCGATAGAACCAGATGACCTGGGAGCAAGGCTCTCAACGCATATTCTTCGTGGTCTGGGTTATGAATTTAATACCGTACACCCATAACCGAAAACTTACGCTGACTTGGCTCCCGAAACCAGCATATAACTTTCATGTGCTCCCCTAACCAAGGTTTAAGCCAGCTAACGGTTGCAATCAGCGGCGACGAGTAAACTTTGCAGCATCACCAAGGTCCCTCAACCGTCCGCTGCATTGCAATTGTTATACTGCGCTATCTACACTTGCTTTTCTGGATAGAAGATAAACAGCGTACAACCTGTCTTAGATTGGGGAACATGACTAGACCCAACTGGATGATGAATGAATGTTCCGGCAGGATAGTCACGAGTCCCATCATTAAAAACTCCACTCATGACCAAAACTTCCTCTGAATTGTCTTGGTGGAAGTCAACGCCCTCCCATCGAGCGCCAGGTGCAATCTCAACCACCACTGCCTGTGATCCAGCATCACCTTGCCATAACTGGCGCACAGAAATTCCACTGAAAACCTCTTGAACTGGGCTATCTTGTCCGTTTGACCATACTATTGTACTCATTTAGATCCTCTCCTTTGAACTTGTAACTGAAGCTTAAACTGCTAAAATCTATTTGTCAAAATGAACTAAATGAATTTAAGATTCATTTTTACTGATATACACTTATGGAATTTCGCCATCTACAGACCTTTCAAGCGATCGTGCAAGAAGGTAGCTTTCTGAAAGCCGCTGAAAAGCTTCAGTACGCACAATCCACAATCACATTGCATATCCAGCAGCTAGAAGCAGAGTTAGGCGTGAAACTTTTCTCTCGTCGCGGTAAGCGCACAGAATTAACGGTTGCTGGTAGAACCCTTCAAGATCACGCTGACTATCTACTTCATCGTGCAGCTAATTTACAGCAAACAATGACTGATTTAGTTGCCGGGGAAGCTGGGCATCTACGAATCGGGTCAATCGAACCTGTTGCGAGTGTTCATTTGCCTACGGTACTGACACAATTTTGCCGTGAACACCCTAAAGTGCGTCTGACCTTAGAAGTTGGGGTGACTCAAGTGATTAGCCAGCGTGTAGCGGCAGGCTCACTAGATGCAGCGATCTGTTCACCTCCAAGTGCAAATTTAGATTTAGCTTTTGAATTGCTATTTCAAGATCCGATCGCACTGCTAATTCCAGAAACACACCAATTCGCCGCATTAGATTGTATTTCAGTTTCCTCATTGGTCGGAGAGCGTTTGATTCTTACCGAGGAACACTGTCCCTATCGTAATATTTTAGAGAAAGCGTTACTTCCTCATGGAATTAACCCCTTTTCAGGGATCGAAGTGATGAGTCTGGAAGCAATCAAACAAATGGTGCGATGTGGCTTAGGAGTGGGTGTCCTGCCTAGTGCTGCAATCGCTTCTCCCCCTCCACATACGATTACTCGAAATATCGCAGAGTTAGATTTGAAATTACCTGTTGGTGTTGTCTTTCAATCAGAAACAAGCTTTCCTGGCTCGACCTTGTACTCACTAATTTCAGAATTGAAAGCCAGCTTGGAAAAACTCTAATTGATGCAGCCCACAGACAGCCTTCAAATACTGTCTCCACCGACGACTTGAGCAGTATAACGTTCGTGTTCAGCGGATGCAAATAATCTCTCGATCTTAATGACAAGACTAATAATTCCGCTGCAACACGATTGTTATGTGCCAACTATACCGTAGGCACATCAAAGCGTTTCTAATCTTCCATAGTACTTTGTAGATCATCATTTCCTCAATAATAAGTAAAGGGTAAAAATAAATATCATCAACGTAACTACGATCATGCCAAAAAATACGATAGCCCAAGCGAAATCAAAAAAATAAGATGACCGTAATCCGCGCCTTAGCACCATCTCCTGAGGACTATTAGGACGATAAAAGATTTCTCTCTTGCTTCCCAATGCATAAGTGACATTTTCTGCGTATTCAACAGCTTTACGACTGTGAAATCCTCTCTGCTCAAACTGTGCTGTAAAAGCAGTGCCATCCACAATATATCTATATGTAAAAGCTATTCCATAATTTGGACCTGTTCTGATGCTGCCTATATCATCAAGAATACGACAAGCTATCACTGTACTTTCAGCAGGACACCAACTTTTGCTCCGATACCCTAATATTATTTTTTGAATTGACCAAATTATTGATTTGAAACTTTCTACCGTAAAGAACAATAATGCTACACCACCGCATATGAATCCAAGGACTTCCCCCATTACAACACCGCCTATTTCTCATCCAATGAACCTAGACTTTCCATGTGAAATATTGAAGAAACTTTATCAGTGTGTCGGGTAAAGGAGAAGGTTTTAGATATAGCCTGCTCCCTCCCCTCAGAACCGTACGTACAACTTTCACTGTATACGGCTCAAGCAATCTCTAAGCCCCTTGGTGCAATTGTAGATGACAAACCATA
>JAAUSA010000112.1 GCA_012031975.1 Alkalinema sp. RU_4_3
GTGGGACTTATAGTGGGAGCGCATGTTCAATCATTGTGGGAAGTGTGATGCCAAAGGTTGCTGATGGGCTACAGGTTGATCCGGAGAATGAGGGTTGGGTAATGGGTTGGGGGTCTATCGTCTGAGTCCTTGGTGTCTGTATGGGGTTTGTCTGTCGAAGAAGGCGGCGCAGGTTTTGCTCTCTGAGGCGGGTGAGGGTTTTATTATGGATTTTGGCACCCATGAGTTGGGGTCGGAGGATTTTGTGGCGGTGCAGGCGAGTCAGGGGTGAGGAGAACTTACTCCAGCTAAGCGGAACTAGGTGAATTATGACTAGACCGGAATTTGCAGCGCATACGCCTTCGGACGATCGGCCTGATGATGATTGGCACGGTTTGAAAGAACATCTTGAGTCTGTGGCCAAAGCGGCGCAAACTATGGCGGGCAAGTTTCAGGCCGATAGGCTAGGCTACTATGCTGGACTTTGGCATGACCTAGGGAAGTACAATCCTAAATTTCAGGAATTTTTGCAAAAGCCCATGAAGCTAAGTTAGTCGGTCAGAAGCCGCCAAGTCAAAAAGTACCTCATGCTATTTATGGAGCGATGCTTGCCTATGACTTAAACTGTGTGTCAAATTCTAAATTCAGCCTTTCTTTTTTGATTGCAGGTCATCATTCTGGGTTGGCGAACCAAAGCGACCTTAAATCTGCTCTACAAGACAATCAAAAGAGAGCAAATTATGAATCTTTTAAGCAAAAAGCATTTTCTGATTTGGGTGATTTTAAACCGAAGGAAAAACTAAGCCTTAGTCAATATCAGGGTGCATCTGACAAGATCTCCTATGAATTATTTCTAAGACTCTTATTTTCCTGTCTTATTGATGCCGATCGCCTTGACACTGAGCGTTTTGCTGATCCTGAGCAGTATCAATTACGGCAAGAGCGAGCAGATTCAGTGACAATTGAGCAGCTTTGGGATGTGTTCCAGAGAAAGCAGCAGGAGTTTGTTGTAGGAGCGCAGCAGCCTGAATCTATGGTGAATCGGGTTCGAGCAGAAGTCTTGCAGTACTGTTTAGATGCAGCAGGAGAAGATCCTGGTGTGTTTCGGTTATGTGTACCGACCGGGGGTGGAAAAACTCGAAGTGGTCTGGCTTTTGCTTTGAAACATGCGCAGCAAAAGGGCAAAGGTCGTGTGATTTTTGCAGTGCCCTACACCAGTATCATTGAGCAAACTGTGAAGGTTTATCGGGATGATATTTTTGCGGAACTTGGAGAGGCAGCTGTGCTGGAGCACCATAGTGCGATCCAAGAAGATGATAGCTCAAAAACAGATGATTTGGAGTCTGATGAAAATATTCTAGCAACACAGCAACAATCTAAGCTCGCTACTCAAAATTGGGACGCAAAGCTAATTGTGACGACTACTGTGCAGCTTTTTGAAAGTCTCCTATCGAATAAGCCCAAGAAATGTAGAAAGCTCCATAATATTGTGGATAGCGTGATTGTCTTAGATGAAGTTCAGACATTGCCAATCGGTCTATTGTCGCCCATTTTATCGGTCTTGAAAGAACTGGTCGATCGCTATAATGTCACAGTTGTCCTTTGTACTGCGACACAACCTGCATTAGAGGGCAGTACACCCTACTTTAAGGATGGATTTCCAGAGAATTCGGTTCGAGATATTATTCCCGAGGATCGTGCTGCCCAGCATTTTAAGGCCCTGAAGCGGGTTGACTATGAAATTCCCCAGCAGGGAGAAACCTGGACTTGGGATGAATTGGTGGAGGATATGGCATCTAGCCAATCTTCGTTGGCGGTGCTGAATACCCGGCGAGATGCGATCGCGGTCTTGAATGCGCTGGATGTGCCAAACGGTTATAACGCTGAGCCGATCGAGCCTAGGGTGTTAGAATCCCTCAGACAATCGAAGGTACTGCATCTATCCACGCTACTCTGTGGCAAACATCGGCGGGTTGTGTTGGAAGAGGTCCGGCGTCGATTGAAGGATGGTGAGGCTTGTCAATTGATTTCGACTCAGGTTGTGGAAGCTGGGGTAGATTTAGATTTTCCGGTGGTGTATCGGGCGATGGGTCCGCTCGATCGAATCGTACAGGCGGCAGGGCGATGTAATCGTAATGGGATACTGGCCTCGGGTCGGGTGGTTATTTTTGAGCCAGCAGAAGGCAGTAAAGTACCGAGCGGAGAATATAGCAAGGCCATCCAAAGAGCGAGGGAACTCCTGCAGGCTGACGATTTTGTGGAGACGATGCTACATGAGCCGGAACTTTTTGAGCGGTACTTCCGGAGCCTTTATCCCTTAATTGCGGGGGAGAAAGGTGATTTAGACAGCAAGGGAATTCAGGCGCTGCGTCAGGATTGGAGTTTTCGGGATGTGGGGGAACATTTTAAGCTGATTGAGGACGGGACGATGCCGATTGTGATTCAGTATGATGATAGGGTGATATCAAGGCTAGACGATATTGCTAAGCGCGGGATTTGGTCAGAGGATCGAGCTTTTCTCCAGCCCTACATTGTCAATCTTCCCAGCCGACTGTTTACCAAACTAAAATATAAGGAAGAGGTAAAATCTGGGATAGACCTATGGAAGTGGACGAGCAACTATGACCCGATTCGAGGGTTTCCACTAGAACAGCTCGATCAAGTTGTTCAGCCTGATCCTTTATTCTTAATCATGTAGGTGCAAATCAATGGTTCAGATGACTGCGAAGGTCACACCCTCGCCACCGCCACCGGAGCAATGGTTCACGCTGCCGGGGCGCTATTCGTGGGAGCAATTTCAGGCATTGGATGCTCTGCTGACGGTGGATTATTCGGGGGTTAGAGTTTTTTATCTAGATGGTGTGACGGAGCTGATGAGCATTTCACCGGAGCATGAGCTGATTAAGTCGATTTTGGATACCATGTTGGTGCTATTTTTCTATAAACAGAAAATTAATGCGGTGCCGATGGGAAGTGCAACGATGCAGTCGGAGAGTCTTTCGGTGAGTGCCGAGCCAGATCTATCCTATCGCTTGGATGGGGAGAGTGGGCCACCGGACTTGGCGGTGGAGGTGGCACTGTCGAGTGGTGGGCGATCGAAGCTGGGCCGTTATCGGCGGTTGGAGATTTCTGAGGTGTGGTTTTGGCAGGACGATCGGTTGTGGCTGTATGGATGGGATGGGGAGGATTACCAGGAACTGAGGGAGAGTCGTTTGCTAGAAGGGGTCAGGGTGGATTTGCTGGAGAGAGGGGTGCGATCGAGGAATCTATTGCAGGCGATTCAGTTATTTAGTGCGGAGATGCAGTAGGAGAGCCGATCGCTAGGTAGTGAATTCGTCAGCCGCTTTTGCTAAAACCTCGTCCATCCAGGCGTTAATGCTTTTGCCGGCTTTGGTGGCTGCGAGGAAAAGCTGGCGATGGCGATCGGGGGTTGTGCGGAAGGGAAGTTTACCCGAGAAGGGTTTGTCGGGTTCCTGGTTCATTTCGGCACAGAAGGCGAGGTAGTCATCGACGGAATCCTGGAAGGCTTGCTTGGCTTCGGCGACGGTTTCACCTTTGAATGTGACGACATCGCGGATGTCCAGCACTCGCCCAAAGATAATCCCGGCCTCATCATCTACCTCCATATGTCCAACGTAGCCTTTGTAGTTGAGCATGGGTTACTCCTCCTCTGGTGCAATGCCAGCATTAATCAGGAACTCTCGCATCGATTTGACGGCACCTTTATCGGTTTCCCGTTCTGGGTGCGGTTCGTGGAAGACAGCGCGTTGATCATTGAGCATGATCCGAACTCGACTGCCTTTTCCTTGGGTAATGGTTGCACCAAGAGCATTCAGCAGTTTGATGATGTCTGTCCAGAGAATGTCCACAGGCACAGGGTCAGTAAAGACATCTGCTAGGGTTTTACGGTGCTTGTTGTTCATTATAGATGATACCAAAACCTGATATCAAAAGGTCGATCTCAGCTTACTACTGAATTAGTGGCATTCGAGATGCGCTAGAGCAACAGATACCCAGCAGCGCTCTTTTTCTGTCAGACTAAGCCTTAGCTTCTGGTGAGTCTTTCACTGGAAGAGGATTGGAACATGCGGCTAGTTAGATAGCCTCTTGGTTTACTGTTCAATTGGTCGCCTCTCGGGGCGACCACTCTCTCAATCCTGGGTATCAGATATAAGTGATTCATGCGACTAGAGAGATAAACCTCTAAGGTTTACTGTTTCTTATAGAGTTGACATCTCTGGAAATCATAGTGTAGTCTGTAGAAATAGAAACAGCCACCTGCTCGTACGAACGTGGTGGCTGCGAAATTTATTTGTATTGGGAGTCTAACATGAAATTTCAGCAATGTGAATTGCCACTGTCTGATGCACCTCGAAATACTTGTGGTTTAAGCAGTCCGAGTAGGGTGGTTCGTAGACGAGGCGATGCGAAGCCTCAGTACTTGACAACCAAGGAGGTTGTTTAACGCTTGCAGCTTGATAGCCCTTATCCCTTACGAAGAGCTAGGGCTAGTGGCAGTGCCTATCGCAGCGATCGCTATGTGGTGGTCCCCGCAGGTCGGAACCGCTGGGAGCTGTTTCGTCAGGTTGCGAGTTAGTACTTAGTGTAAAGTTTACCAAATCTTCAGCATAAATGCGTAGAAAAACGCCCATTTTTGCTGAAGATCGTTCAAAATGTAACAGCCCACTGAAGGTTTGATTCTATGACTGCTGAGACCTTGACTGTGAAGGTTCAGGGCGATTTTGCCCTGTTCACAAGGCCAGAGTTTTCTGCGGAGCGTGTTAGCTATCAGGTGATGACCCCAAGCGCTGCAAGGGGAATTCTGGAAGCCATCTTCTGGAAACCGGAGATGCGATGGCGCGTGCAGAAAATTCATGTGCTGAAGCCCATTAGACAGTTTTCAATTTTACGCAACGAGGTGAATAGTCATCAAAGCGATCGGGCGGCGCGATCCTGGGATAGTCCCGGTGATGGCTATTTTGCCGAAGACGATCGGGCACAACGTCATAGCCTCTGCCTTAGGGATGTGGCCTATGTGATTGAAGCAGCGATCGATCTGAAGGCCCATGCGACCGACAATATTGTGAAATATCGAGAGATGTTTCGCCGACGGGTCGAGAAAGGGCAATGCTTCAACCAGCCCTACTTGGGAACTAGGGAGTTTAGCGCTTACTTTGAACCCCTTGATGGGGAGAAAACTGAGCTTGAAGGTGAACTCGATCTGGGTTGGATGCTATTCGATCTGGAATTTAGTGAGTTGCCTAAGGTAGGTAAGATCAGTTATCGCACTCACAATGGGGAAGGCTCCCGTGTGGTACAAGGGGCTGCAATGCCCAAGTTTTTTCATGCCAAGCTAGTAAATGGTGTACTTGAGGTTCCTCAAAGTCTCTATGCCGCGATTTCCGGAGGTCGGGGATGATTTTGACGGAATTGTATAGACTGTCTCAAGGATCGAGTAGCGATTTGATGCCATCAATGTATGGCAAAGTCAAGATCCGTTGGCTAGTCCAAATTAATGCTGACGGTACCCTTCGTGGCATGTTTCTTGATCAAAAAGGTGCGGCAAAAGGTGAACAGCGTGGGAAAGAATGGGTTGTCCCAGACTTAATTCGGTCCTCTGGTATAAAACCCAAGTTGCTGGCTGATAACGGCGAGTATGTTTTGGGTTTGCAAAAAGAAGGAGCTGATGCCAAGAAGGTTGCTGAACGCCATCGGCAATTTAAGGAGCTAATTTTGCGCTGTACTGAGGCAACTCAAGAGCCTTCTTTACAGGCGATCGCGCTGTTCTATGACCAGTGGAATCCTGAGGGCTTTGAGCAGGAAGGGGTTGATCCAGCAGATAACTTCACTTTTGAAGTTTATGGGGTGCTCGATCGATCGATGTATCCAGCTAGGGCCGCTGAAAACTTGACTAGGATTCAGGATTTCTGGGCGAGCTATACGGCTGGAGAAGACAGCGTTAAGATGATGTGTCTGGTCACTGGGAAAGAGAATGTTCCTGTAGAGGTTCGACTACCCGGAAAAATTAAAGGTATTCCCAATGGCCAAACTGCTGGAACTTCCTTGGTATCAGCAAATGCTGCGCCCTTTAGTTCCTATGGGTTGGAGAATTCGTTGACTTCTCCGATTTCTCGGGATGCAGCAGAGGGTTTTAATAATGCTCTGAATCAATTGATTACAGGTCAGAAGACCCGATTTTACCTAGGTCCAGCGGTCTATACCTTCTGGACTAGAGAAGAATCTGGTGTTGAGACTATCCATGACTGTATGGATGAGGATCAGCCAGAGGAAGTTCGAGATCTCTTCCGGGGTGCGACCACTGGTCAGCGTCGATATGGTATTGAGGGCGATCGCTTTTACGCCTTGGGGTTATCTGCCAGTGGTGGACGGGCGGTTGTGCGGAGCTGGATTGATGTGCCGATCGAAGAGGTTAGGAGTAATTTGGATATTTGGTTTGAGGCTCAGACGATTGTTGATAAATATGGGCAGATTCCTGAGAGGCCCTATTTTTCAGTCAAAAGTCTAGCGCGGGCTATGTATCGTAAAGGCGAAGACTTCGAGATGCAATGTTCCTCCTTGATCAATGTGGCCTTAAAGGGCGGCAGATTACCTGGGGAAATGCTGGCAAGGGCTGTTAGGCGAACGGCGATCGAGCATGATTTGCCCCATCACCGTGCCGCTCTGATCAAGCTCATCTTAACCAAAAACAATGTAATTCACCCCCATATTCCTATGAGTGAACTCAACCTTGATCCGACGTTTGAATCTGAGACAGATACGATGGCCTATCATTGTGGGCGACTGTTGGCACATTTAGAAAGTGTGCAGCGGGCAGCTTTAGGCGATATCAATACTACGCTGATCGATCGCTATTATGGAGCAGCTTCCCATACACCAGGTAAAGTCTTTGGCGAATTGGTCAAGGATGCCCAGGCTCATTTACGAAAACTGCGCGTGACAAAACCGGGGGTGCATGAGGCGCTGCAACAAAGGATGGAGAGCATTATGGTGATGTTCTCCCCGGCGACGCAGTTTCCTAATACGCTGACGATGCAACAGCAGAGTATTTTTGCCTTAGGGTACTACCATCAGCGGGCTTCCAGTCGGAAAGAGGCGATCGATCGCAAGGCTGAGAATGAGGCTAAAAAGGTCGCTACTAAAGCTGAACCTGCCACCGTTGACGCATAAGAATTTAGACTCGTTTTACTTATTTTGGAGTACCAACAATGACTGCACATTTGAATCCCGAAGCCCGTCATGATTTTGTCTTGCTGTTTGACATCAAGGATGGCAATCCAATGGTGATCCGGATGGAGGAAACTTGCCCAGAACTGATTCTGAAACGATGCAAGGTTTGGTCACGGATGTATGTCTCAAGCGGAAGGTACGTAACTATGTCGATTTAGTGAGTGGAGATCAATCACCCAATCTGATTTATATCCAAAATAAAGGTTTTGCTCTGAATGATCTGCATGCTCGGGCGTATGAAGATTTGAAGATTAAGGCGACGGGGACTAAACAGAAACGTGAGGATGTGGATAAGGCGCGGCAGTGGATGTGTCAAAATTTCTATGACATCCGGATGTTTGGGGCGGTGATGACGACGGGTGTGAATTGTGGACAGGTGCGTGGCCCGATCCAGATGACGTTTGCGCGATCGTTCCATCAGATTATGCCTGTGGATGTGGCGATTACTCGGATTGCAATTACTAAGCCTGAGGATGCAGCGGTTCAAATCAGTGAAGATGGGAAGAAAGGGGAAGGGGGAAAGACGACGGAGATTGGGCGTAAGGCGATGATTCCCTACGGACTGTATCAAGGTCATGGATTCTTCTCACCTCATTTGGCAGCGCAGACGGGGGTGACGCAGGCGGATCTAGAGATTTTCTGGGAGTCTTTGGTAAAGATGTGGGAAGTGGATCGATCGGCGTCCCGTGGCATGATGGCTCCCCGTGGACTGTATGTGTTTAGTCATGAGTCGAAATTGGGGAATGCACCTGCTCACAAGTTGTTTGAACGGGTTAAGGTGGATTTGAAAAATGAAGGGATGTCGCCGCGTAAGTTTGGGGACTATGCGGTGGAAGTAGATGAGACCAATCTGCCTCAGGGTGTGACATTGACTAAGTTGGTAGAAGGTTAAGATCGATCGGGGGAGGCCGAAAGAGCCTCCCTTTCGGTATAATCGAATCATCGCTCATTTTATCGGAGCATTGCGTCATGGTTGCTCAAGTCGAAAAGCCTGTCCAGGTTGGCGAATCTGCTGCATCTGCCGAGAAAAAGCTCTATTCTCCTGAGGAATATTTGGAGATGGAGGTGCTGTCGGAGGAACGGCATGAATATCGTGATGGAGAGATTGTGCTCATGACTGGGGCGATGCCAAATCATAATCGAATTACTCGTAACCTATGCACCGCTATGACTTTAGGGCTGCGGGGAAAGTCCTGTGAGGTGTTTGTGGCGGATCAACGGCTCTGGATTCCCAAGAAGCGACTTCATACCTATCCTGATGTGATGGTGATTGATGGCAAACTTCAGTTCCAGAAGGGCCGCAAAGATACGGTGACGAATCCGTTGCTGATTGTTGAGGTGTTGTCAAATTCTACGGCGGAGTATGACCGGGGGGATAAGTTTTTGGCCTATCGATCGATTCCAGGTTTTCAGGAATATCTGTTGGTGAGTCAGTACGGTCAGCAGATTGAGCATTATGTAAAACGCTCTGAGAAAAAATGGGATTTTCAATCCTACGATGGGACGGATACGGTGGTGCGCTTGGAGACGGTGGGGGTGGAGATGGCTATTGCTGATATTTACGATAAGGTTGAGTTTAAGGTGAGATGAATCATAGCGTTTCGCTTCAGAGGGTGTGCTGCCTGTTGTTTTGTGGTGGCGAGTTGTGGAAAAGAGTGATGATTATGTGATGCTGAGTGCGTTGCAGCATTTTGTCTATTGTCCGCGCCAGTTTGCGCTGATTCATTTGGAGCAGGTGTGGCAGGAGAATATTTATACTTTGCGGGGAATGCGGGTCCATGAACGGGTGGATACGCCGACGCACGAGTTGATCGAGGGGGTGCGGGTGGAGCGATCGCTCCATCTTGTCAGCCATACCCACCAATTGCGCGGGATTGCCGATGTGGTGGAGTTTTTGTCGGATGGGACGCCCTATCCGGTGGAGTATAAGGTGGGGGCAAGGAAGGCGAAGGATGCGGATAAGGTCCAGCTTTGTGCCCAGGCGATCTGTTTGGAGGAGATGTTTGGGAGAGAGGTGCCTCGGGGAGCGCTCTTTTACCATAAGTCGAAGCGGCGATTGGAGGTGGAGTTTGATGAGGGATTGCGATCGCTGGTGACAGATGCGGTGCGAGGGGTGCAGGCGCTATGGGAAAGTCAGGTGATGCCGAGTCCGGTGGCGGATGCTAGGTGTGATAATTGCTCGCTGGCGGAGGCTTGTATGCCCCATTCGCTCAGGGGATTTGGGAAGAATTTCGATCGCAATGATGTTTTTAGGATTGAGCTGGAGAATTAGGGCATGAAAGAGATTTTGAATACGCTGTATGTGCAGACTCAGGGGTCGTATTTGCAGTTGGATCATGAAACGCTGAAGGTGAAGGTGGAGGAGGAGACAAAGCAAGTGCCGTTGCATCATTTGGGTGGGATTGTGGCGTTTGGGAATGTGTTGTTTAGTCCATTTTTGATTCATCGCTGTGCGGCGGATGGGCGATCGATTGTTTGGCTGAGTCAGAGTGGGCGATTTCAGGGGCGGCTGGCGGGTCCTACTACGGGGAATGTGCTGTTGCGTCGGGCTCAGCATGGGGCTATAGCGAGTCCCGAAAAGACGCTGAGTATTGCGCGGTATGTGGTGGCGGGGAAGTTGCAGAATGCGCGGACTGTGCTGATGCGATCGGCGCGGGAGGTGAAAGATAGGGGATGAGAGCAGGCTGCGATCGGCGGCGCAGGTCCATGCGGAGGGGATTATTTCGGCAGAGAAGGCGACGGATATTGACAAGCTGCGGGGGATTGAGGGTTATGCGGCGAAGGCTTATTTTGGGGCGTTTAGTGGGATGATTTTGACGAATCGGGGTGGGGTTTGAGTTTTTGGGGCGATCGAAGCGTCCGCCGAAGGATCCGATTAATGCGTTGCTGTCGTTTGCTTATACTTTGCTGGCGAATGAGTGTGTGGCGGCTTGTGAGGGAGTGGGATTGGACCCGCAGATGGGGTTTTCCCATGTGTTGCGTCCGGGGAGGCCTTCGCTGGCGTTGGATTTGATGGAGGAGTTGCGATCGGTGGTGGCGGATCGTTTGGTGTTGAATTTGGTGAATCGGGGGCAGGTGAAGCCAGGGGATTTTGAGGAGCGTCCGGGGGTGGGATGCTGATGAAGGAGGGGGCGCGGAAGGATTTTTTGGTGGCTTATCAGAGGCGGAAGCAGGAGGAGGTCTGGCATCCGATTGTGGGGGGGAAGGTGCCGTTGGGGTTGTTGTGTCATTTGCAGGCGCGGCTTTTGGCGCGGCATTTGCGGGGGGATCTGGAGGCCTATGCGCCATTTATTTTGAGGGGATAGTTTTGTGAATATTTTGGTGACGTATGATATTGCGGATACGGAGTCGAAGGCAGGGGCGCGGCGGCTGAGAAAGGTGGCGATCGTTTGTAAGGATTATGGGCAGAGGGTGCAGTTTTCGGTGTTTGAGTGTGAGATCAATGAGATGCAGTTTGAGGTGTTGCGATCGAGGCTTTTGAAGGTGATTGATGTGAAGTTGGATAGTGTGCGGTTTTATAAGTTGATGGGGGGGCGCGATCGGGCGGTGGAGGCCTATGGTGTGGATAAGTATGTGGATTTTAATGAGCCGATGATTTTCTAGCGCGAACCTGTAGTGCTGGTGGTTTTGCTGGGAGGTTCGCGATCGGCTGGTTGGGTTGGGTTTGGGGGGTTAAGTTCAGATTTTTGAGGGGTGAGGAGGATGGTGTTTTTGAGGGGTTCGCGGAATGGATGGCTGAAACGTTTGCTGCGTAAGGGGTTACAATGGGGGCCGTAGCTCCTGGCTTTCGGGCTGGGAGAGGATTGGAACAAGGGCGATCGCTGAAGAAGCCCACAACTGGAAACCAGTAATCCCGCTCGGCAATCTTAACTGTAACAAATTCTTAAAAAGCATCCGATCGCAACAAATAATCACGATAGGCCTTCAGCACCTGATAGCCTAACATTGTTGATTCCTTATGCGAGAACAATCTTCCGAGATATTCATCCAGCCTAGGGGCAGTAAAGTTCGATTGACGAAAACTCCATACATGTTGGAAGTTGTGATACCGCCGATCGCATCTAGTCCCGGAGAACTAGGTTGGGCAGTATTTTGTTCAGCTATAATTTCACTCATTACACTTCCCATAAGCGTATATATGTTTAGATACTTATTCATTTGGCTGGTGAATGGTTATGGACTTTCGTCATTCTCTATTTATAGTTGGACTAGCATTATAATAGCGATTTATTCGATCGCCGCATACTGTTTATTTGCGATGATAGGACTAAGTATATTTCTGTTCCCGCTGAGTATGTTCGTTACTTCCCTTAGAAAAGTCAAATTGCGTATTACGGCCTCGGAGATCTCGCTCTCTTATTCCTCATGGTCAAAATTCCATCATTTCAAAAAACCTCCCGCCAAGATATTATCAAACTAGAACTCACTAAGATTTGGTACGATACCAAGGGAGAGGGTCCGCTAAAGAAGCCATCTCAAATCAATATTTGGGCTGGCACAACAGCATTCACGCTCGGGCTTGAATCTAGTATTTCAAGTATGGGTGGAATGCCCCTGACTTCTCCAGAGCTTGATTGGCTAGCTCAAGAATTGAGTGATTGGTTAGATATCCCAATTAGCCGAGAGTAGATCGAATCTCATGATCGATGTAGTCATAAAAACGTGCGTTTCAGCACCCACTGAACTTTTTTATCGTGCGATCGAAGTAAAACTCAGTTCCTTAGAATGGGGCCATGATTTTTGACAGCACCTGTCGGAGTCTTAGGCGCTGCATACCTGCTCAGTGGGTTAGTATTGGATGAGAACATAATCGGCAAAATCATACGGAGGGATGTTATGCGAGAGTCACTAACCTACCAGGCAGTTTGATGTCTTTTTCAGTACAATTGGATTAACGAGTACCTACCATAGGAGCATTGCGTCATGGTTACTCAAGTCGAAAAGCCCGTTCAGGTTGATAAATCTGTTGCATCTGCCGAGACAAAACTCTATTCTCCCGAAGAATATCTGGAGATGGAAGTGCTGTCGGAGGAACGGCATGAATACCGCGATGGAGAGATCATCCCTATGACTGGTGGACGACCCAATCATAATCAAGCGGCAGGAAATGTCTATGCCACGCTCAACTTTGAATTCCGGGGTAAGCCCTACCAGGCATTTATCACAGACCAGCGATTATGGATTCCCAAAAAACGACTCTACACTTACCCAGATGTGATGGTGATGCAGAGTCCAGTGGAACTTCAGCCTGGGCGGCAGGATACGGTGATGAATCCGTTGGTGATCATTGAGGTGTTGTCTAACTCAACGGCAGAGTATGACAGGCAGGAGAAGTTTCGAGCCTATCGGACGATTCCTACGTTTCATGAGTATTTGCTGATCGATCAATACAGCCAGCATATTGAGCATTATGTCAAAGTAGGTGCGAAGAAATGGGATTTTCAGGAGTATGACGAGACAGATATGGTGGTGAAGCTAGGGACGATCGATTTAGAACTGGCGATCGCCGATATCTACGACAAGGTGAGTTTTGAGGTGGAAGAGATTGAGTAGAACGTTTTGGGGCTGCCTCCTGTTGGCGATCGCCATCACATCCATATCCAGCCTCTATCAGCCGCAAAACGTCATCCTACGCAATGCCGTCGATCGCTGTCCCAATGCTCAGCCCTGTGCGATCGCAGTACTGGGCGGTGGATTTCCCTTGGCTTTCCTGGTGGATAACCTGGGGATCTATGATCAGTTTGCGTGGCACGGTCCATCTGCTGAAGTTGTTTTCTCAGAATCTGATCCAACTCAACTAGCAGCGCCTCGAAAGCCATTACCTCGTCCGATCGCTGCTTGGGTTGCCCCAGCGCTAAAGGAACTCCAAAGCCGCTATAGATTGCCTACGGGAAGGATTCAAATTTCTAACTCGGCTGATCTCAGTGCTTCGCGCTATGAAGTTGCGGCATTGATCAACACGTTCGCAGAGGAGTATTACAAACGCGGAATTAAGCTGCAGAAAGTTGATGCTGATGATTTTTTGAATATGCAACGTGAGTTCCCAGAAGAGTTGGTGACTCTGCAGGCAAGAGATCGTGAAATTCAAAGGCAGAAGTGTCTTGCCCGACCCTGTGAATAGTTGTAGGTTAGTTGGACCTGATTTGGAATTTCTATATGAAAATGGGCGCGATCGTCAAAAAGCTAGGTCGATTCTTGGAATGTTACGGACTAGGGATGTCTTGGTTGGTTTGCTGCTACTGGATGTGGCAGTCCCACATCCGGGATCCTGGGGTCCGATTAGACTATGGCTACAATCGACCTGGTGATTATCATAGTAGCGTCATCATGGGATTTTTAGAATTAGCAGTACTTTATCTTTTGTTAAATCCTTGGTACAGGCGATGGATAATGGCACGGATATTTCTGGCTTTCATGCTGTGCTCTGTCTGGACTTTTCTCTTTGCGATTTTGTCAATGCATGCTGGCAATATATTCGCTACCCATTGGTTTTGGCTTGTCATGGTTGATGTTGCCATATTCATAGGCTTCTTTCTTAAAAACATCCAACTCACACTTCAAAACCGTGATTGATGTATCTAAATCTCACTTTAGATAGAGGCCACAGTATCTCTCTCAAAGCTACGATCGCATCATCAGCCAATGAATCGATCGCATGCCTCAAAAAGCCCGCCAAACCAGCGACACCCCCTGGAAAAAGATTCTTCGAGACTACTTCCCCCAGGCGATCGCATTTTTCTTCCCCGCCTTAAATCAAATCATCGACTGGGACAGAGGCTATGAATTTCTCGACAAAGAATTTGAACAGATCGCACCTAAAGCCAATCAAGGCAATCGCTACGTTGATAAGTTAGTTCGCGTTTGGCGATTAGATGGCCAAGAAGAATGGCTGCTCATCCACCTCGAAGTCCAAGCCCGCAAAGAAGACGGATTTCCCTTCCGAATGTTGACATATAGCATAAGGATTCTCGATCGCTTCGGCAGACTCGCCACCAGCCTCGCCATCCTCTGCGACACCAGCCCCACTTGGCGACCCACCCACCACGAACTCACCGCCCCCCTCACCAAACTCACCTTCGACTTAGCCAGCACCAAACTCCTCGACTACAAACCCCAAGAAACCCAACTCCAACAATCCACCAACCCCAACCCTCAGGGTCACCCTCGCCCACCTCAAAACCCAATCTACCAAACGCAGCCCAATCAAGCGCAAAACCTGGAAATTCGCGATCATGCGGCAACTCTACATCATGGGCATGCCCGGCCCAGAGATCCGCAACCTTTACAAGTTCATCGATTGGACTATGATATTACCAGAAGACCTAGAAGAAGAATTTTGGCAGGAACTAAAAGCCTTCGAGGAGGAACAAAAAGTGACCTACGTAACCAATGCAGAGCGGATCGGCAGAAAAATCGGTATACAGATTGGTCTGAAAGACGGCGCAGAAGAGAACTCTAGAAGCATTGGCCTCAGAATGCTGAAAAAGGTATGGATCTGGAAACGATCGCCGAACTGACACAGCTCTCTCCCGAACAAATCCAACAGCTTCAAGCCCAAATGGCCCAAACCTAACCGCCCCATTCGGCTTCCCCCAGTTGCCGATGACCTACGGTCGGTCGTTGACCATCGTCCCATCTCGCGGCACAATGTAAGGTTTCCATACCTGAGCCCAAGAGCAATGCTAGAGCAATACCGCGCCCACACAGCCGATCGCGCCGCCCAAGGAGTTCCGCCTCTTCCCCTTGACGCCGAACAAACCGCCGCTCTCTGTGAGTTGCTACAGTCCCCGCCTGCCGGAGAAGAAGCCTTTCTGGTGGAACTGCTGCGCGATCGCATGATGCCATCTATCCCCAAGCGCCCATATGAAGAAAAGATAATGAACGCAATTGTCAGGGGTGAAGTACCTTTCCCGTAATCTAGAATGAGATGCTATGTACTTCATACAGATTATATTCTAAACTTTAGGCTATGTGCAACTTTCTTTTTGTGAAGTCCAGATTGACAGGCTTTTGAGAACCTCCAAAGCAGCTCGACTATATTTTCTAGTCATAGAATAGCTGATTCGTAGGCCTCGGAAAAAGCTGCACATCACCTAAACTTCTCATCAGAAGATCTAGCTCTCCGATATCTTATCATGATTAAGGGATCGCTTTGAAGGTAAACTAAAAAGTAAAATCGTATACAGTATTGAGGGCCTATTGTCAACATTGCTTAACAATAATTTAAGATCCGGGCTCATCAGTAATGCTATCATGCGAGTTCTGGAGTAAGACTGAAGTCTATATGGTACGATTTCATATGGATCCATACATCTTATTTCAGAAAAGTGATTGCGAGCTAAGTTCAATCGCTTAACATTCGTTAGTGAGAATACGAGCAATTTTTTTACTGGCACCAAAAAAATTGCTCTATTGCTGATGATTTCGGTCAAGTTACAAATTATTTTCAGAGCTTTCCTGCTTTGTCTGTTGGGAATCTGAAAGGTAAAGATGTAGTCTCTAGTCAAGGCGCTAAAGTTTCATGAACACCACATCCACATCCACTCCAGAAGTACAAAAAGAAGCCGTAGAGAAGACTGAAAGACTTCTGAAGTCCCTCTACCGTTACTCAGCATTGGGAGCTAGGTCTCAAGTTCCTGGAAAATCTCGTGGCAGAGGAAAAACGATAGGAAAAATGTGAGTTTTCCTAAGTCACGAGGTTTCGGTGCGGAAGCCCAGAAAGATGGCTTGAAAGATTGTCTAGTCACTTTAATTACATCTCTGGCAACGCAATATGCTGAGCGTTCGAAACAGCTCAAACTACGCTATGAATCTTTAACTGAAGATGTAGCCTTAGAACTGCCCCCGCTACCGCTAAATCGTAAACAAACGGAGGACCTATGCAAAGTTTTGCAAGGCAATAAAGATGAAATCGTTGTCCGTTTCGAACCTACGGCGGT
>JAAUSA010000348.1 GCA_012031975.1 Alkalinema sp. RU_4_3
GGCTTGGGCGGATTTGTAGTAGGTGGCCCAGCGGCGGACGTCGGGGCGGTTTTGCCAGTTGAGGCGGCTGACGCCGAGGGTCATGATCGGCATTTCGGAGCCGTTGTGGCGGGCGAGGATGTTGACGGAGACGTCGCTGATTAGGACGTCGCGATCGAAGCTGCGCTGGGCAGCGGCACGGGCGATCACTTCGGCGCGCTGTTTGAGGCCATCGAAGGTTTCGTTGGTGAGGCGATCGAGAACGATGTCGGTACGGGCGTTGTAGGCTTGGACGACGGATTGGCAGAGGCTGAGGACCAGGCCGATGGAGGCCGCGCCTAGACTCAGGAAACGGAAGGTTCGATGGGCCATGACTTACCTGCTGATTATAAATCTTGGTTTGCGGCTTGAGAAGCTATGCAAAGATTTTCATTAGAAGTGTAGCTGAAGATCGAAAGAATGTCCGAAGAATGCCAATTTCGTGCTTTTGGTCTTTAATGCTGTTAAGGGAAACATCATTTTTCCCGACTCAATCATCGGAAATCAGATTCTATGCAGCGCGATCGGGCCATTTTTATCGGCATCAACACCTACTTGGAACTCCAAGCCCTGAAATGTGCCCAGCAGGATGCCGTCTGTCTGTATCAGTGGTGGACCCAGGAGGCGCTGCGTAATCCCGAGTTGGCGCTGCTGTCAACGGATAGCTCCCCGCGCCATCAGGAGCATTCGACGACACCGACGATGGAGAATTTGCGGTTTTGGTTTGACCAGATCAAAATGTCGATTGGGGGGAGCGATCGCCTCTGGATTTTCTTCAGTGGCTATGGGGAATCCGCCGGGGGCAAAGATTATGTGCTGCCCGTGGATGCGAGTCCGGGTGATGAGACGACCCGGAGTCCTGGCGAAAATTGGATTGCCCTGGAGGAGATTTATCCTTTGCTGAAGGCCCTGCCCACCCAGGATATTTTATTGATTCTGGATACGAATCGCAGTCAGTCCGTGCGGGCCGATCATGGCCTCGGCGACCAGACCCAAACCCTGGCCCAGCATTATGGGATTCCGACGCTGCTGTCCTGCCAGCCAAAACAGTTTTCCCATGAGTCTCCCGCCTTTGGTCAGGGGTTGTTTACGCTGGCGCTGTTGGAGGGGTTGCGGAACTACCCAGGACAGCCGCTCCAGAAGCTGGTCAACTTCTTGACGATTCGACTGCCGGAGCTTAGTGAGCATAATAATCGTCCGGCCCAGATCCCCATGGCGATCATCCCAACGGCGCAGTTAGCGGAGATGATGGTACCAGGGGCACCGATGGAGAACGCGAGTCTCGCGCCCGCTGGCCTCGGTGAGCTGCCCTTGGTTGAGGCCTTGGCGCCTCGCACCCCAGAAACCCCCGTGGCTCCTGTGGCCCCAACCGTACCTGTGGTGCCCATACTCGATCGCGCCCCCCAGCCCCCCAACCCCCTACGCACGGCGGAAACGCCGGATTCCGAGGCCCTGACCTTGGATGCGATCGAGCAGGGTGCCGTTCCATCTCAATCCCCATCTACCCCCGTTGAACCCCGTTATAGGCAACCTACTGAAGCGATCGATATTCCCATGGACAAAGCACGTTTTTGGCAGCAGATTTTGGCCCTTTCGGCACTGATTGCCCTGGTGTTGGGCCTGTCTGCTGTTCTGCGCAAGAATCTTCCTCCCCAGGCCGCTCAGAATCTACTGGTGCCTGCTCCGAATAGTCCGGAGACCCCTAAGCCCAGTCCGATGCCGACGGCGGCCAGTCCTGACCCTTCGCCCCGATTGGATGTGCCTGTGTCGCCGCCTGCGGATAGTGCCAGGATTTTGGAGGATGCGCGGGCTAAGATTAAGCCGACCAGTGGGGAGGAGTTGCGGCAGGCCATTGATTATGCTCAGCAGATTCCGCCGGGGGATCCTCGCCGTCCGGAGACCGAGCGCCAGATTAATCGCTGGAGCCGGGATATTTTGCAGTTAGCGAATCAGCGGGCGAGTCAGGGGAAGTATAAGGAGGCGGTCTCCCTGGCGGCTTTGGTGCCGAAGGGGCCAAGCTACGACGAAGCGCAAAAATCCACTGCCCAGTGGAAAACGAAATTAAAATAGAGCTGGATTGTCCCCTCAAAGATCTCCCCCATGGCTAGCGTTCGCTTCGAGAAAAATAGTATTGGCTGGCAGCTTCAGCAGGTGAAGCAGTCGGTGGGTGAGGCGATCGAGCAGTTTTTGTCCAACCTGCGCCTGAATCCCAATCCGCCAAAACCGAATGCCAAGCCGACCAATATCGATTGGAACTGGCTGGCCTACTGGCGTTACTTTTTGGTGACGGTGGTGGTGCTCTTGCTGGTGGTGTGGTTGGTGTGGTGGCTGGGGCCGATTGTGCGGGGGGCGGTTGGGCGGTGGCAGGCGCGGGAGAATCCGCAGGGACCAGGGCCGCAGGTGCCGACGCGATCGGCGGGCTTGCTGATCCAGGATGCGCGGGACTATGGAGCGCGCGGGAATTATCGGGAGGCCTGTCGAGCGCTGTATTTGGCGACCTTGCAGCAGTTGAACGATCGCAAAATTCTCCAGCATCAGTTGAGTCGGACGGATGGGGAATATGGGCGACTGGTGGAGCCGCTGAATACGGCGGAGGCCCATCGGACGATTTTAAATATCCATGAGCAGATTACCTTTAGGCCGGGGCCTGTGGATGCGGCGACTTTTAAGGCTTGTGAACAGGCCTACGGGGAGATCGATCGGACGGTGGAACCAGCCAGCAAACCGACGGGGTCAGTGCGATGAAGCAACTTTCTAAGCGGCAACTGATTATTCTGGGCGGCATTTTGGCGGCGGTGGTTTTGTTCTTTTCGCTCCTTTCGGGGGGGAACTCGGTGACCTCGGGTTCGACCTATGTGCGGACGCCGGATGGCTATGGGGCTTGGTTTCAATATATGGAGCAGCGGGGGCATCGGATCGATCGCTGGCGGAAGGCTTCGGATAAGTTGTTTGGGCAGGGGGGTGAGGGGGAGACGCTGCTGCGGGTGGAGAGTCGTCTGGTGCGGGGCTATGCCTGGGAGGGGGGGCTGATGAATGAGCCGCTGAAGAAATGGGTGGAGCGGGGCAATACGGTGGTGGTGCTGGGGGTGCAGGAGGATGTGTCGGCGGCTCCTTTCCAGAGTAAGGTTTCCCATGGTGTTGGTGAGGTGGCGATCGCGACGCGTCGTCGCTATGGTCGTCAGGTGAAGTCGCCGCTGCTGGAGGATAGGTTTGGGGCGGTGGTCTGGTCGAGGGGGGTGGGTAAGGGGCAGGTGGTGCTGGCGACGACGCCCTATTTGGCGGCGAATGCGTATCAGGATGGGGCGGGGAATTTTAAGTTTTTGGAGAAGGTGATTACGGATTTGCAGCCGGGGGGAAGGATTTGGGTGGATGAGTATTTGCATGGGTTTCGGGATGATTCGGAGCGGGGGAAGGGGCGGTCGCGGGGGTTCGGTGGTG
>JAAUSA010000349.1 GCA_012031975.1 Alkalinema sp. RU_4_3
GGGCGAAGAGGGTTTCTTTGGTCATGGGGGAGGGAGGAAAGGAGGAAGGAGGAAGGAGGAAGTTTAGGGTTGGGGTTGGGCGTTGCGGTAGATCCACCAGGCGGCGGCCATTAGGGTGCAGTTGCCGATTAGGGTGGTGGCGGCTTGCCAGGTGACGATCCAGTTGAGTGAGGGATCGTTGTCGAAGAAGTGCCAGGTGCAGGCACACATGGCGCTAATCAGTGAGGGGAGCATGCCCCAGGAGAGCGATCGCCAGGCTTTATACCCTGTGACGCTGGCGTAGCGGTCTACTAGGATGATGGCGACGATCCATTCCAGTACGCTTGAGACATGGATGATCCAGGTGGGAATTGACAGTGCGTTCATAGGACTATACAAAGAACAGACGGAATATTTTTACCCCGGAAACATTATGCAGCGTCGAGCGGTGCTCTGTGGCTATTACGGCATGGGAAATGGGGGCGATGAGGCCCTTTTGGCGACGCTGTTGCAGATGCTGCCGCCCGATATTGAGCCTGTGGTGCTGTCGAAAACGCCACAGGAGACAGTGCGGACCTATGGGGTGAGGGCGATCGATCGCTGGCGGCTGGGAGAAATATTGCAGGTGTTTCGGCGGGGGATTGGTTTATTTGGGGGGGGTGGGAGTCTGATTCAGGATAGTTCGAGTTGGGTGAGTCCGCTGTATTACCTGGGACTGATGGGGCTGGCGCAGCTCTGGGGTATGGGGACGATCGCCTGGGGCCAGGGGATTGGACCGTTGAAGGGGGGATTGAATCGGGGGCTGACGAAGTTCTTGCTGGGGCGTTGTCAGGGGGTGTCGGTGCGCGATCGGGCCTCTTCGGCTTTGCTCACAGGCTGGGGGGTGAAGCATCTGCTGGCGCCGGATCCGGTCTGGGCCATGGAGACGGGGGCGGGGCCAAGGGTGGGGCATCAGCCGCCGATCGTGGCTGTGAATCTGCGGGAGCATGGGACGCTGACGCCCGATCGGTTTGAGACGTTTGCAGCCGCTTTGGCGGGGTTTCAAAAAACCACGGAGGCGGTGGTCTGGCTGGTGCCGTTTCAGGCGAGTTTGGATCTGGAGCTGGCGGAGCGGCTAAGCGCTAGGATTCCGGGATCTGTGGTGAAGCTGGAGGGGAATCCGGAGGCGTTGCGGCGGTTGTTTGATAGGGTGGATATGGCGATCGTCATGCGGTTGCATGGGTTGATTATGGCGGCGGCGGCGGGGGCCAGGTGTTTTGCGCTTTGCTATGACCCGAAGGTTTCGCTCGTTGCGGAGGCGTTGAATATTTCAAAGTGGGAGTTGATGCTTGAAACGGTTGATGTGGATTGGAAAAGTTGTGGGGAGAGGTATTGACGGGGGAGGCGTTGGATGAAGGGGGGCGATCGGGCCTTTGTACGGGGGCAAAGGCCCATCGGACAATGCTGAGGGAAATCATGAACTAAATCTTTAGATAGATTTTTCTCTGGTTTGGCCTGTAAAAGATATGTTCTAGGTACGACTTGTTTGGCGTTGGCGGTGGTTTATTTTAGATGATCCTGATGCGTTGCTGCTGGTGCCGGGATTTGCGCTGGGGGTGGGGTTGGACGTGGGGAGTTGTTTGGGTACTGGTGAAGTCGGTGGGGCGATCGACCATTAGGTTTGCTTTTGGTCGATCGGCGAATGGTTTAAATTTCGATTGGGTCATCTGCTGGTAGATGCCAACCTGCGCGGACACTATTGAGCTTTGGTCGCTAGTTCAGCGTTGATGAGGGTGAAGATTCGGGAGAGTTCTTTGATGCCTGCCCATTCGTTTGTTTCGTCGATCGTCAGGCTATCTTGTTTGCTTTTTTCGAGTAGGGATTCCATTCGATCTTGTAACTGTTCGTTGAAGCGAAAGAGGTAGGTGCTCCCAAAGGATTCTACTTCGACTCCTTTGGAGATCAGGGAGGATGGCTTGATCATGAGTTCAGCAAGCATGTTGACCTCTGGTAAAGCTGTGGAGCAAGGTAGTGTTATCTCAGTATAGCAAGGTGTGGGCGTGACGCCCTCTACCCTCCTGAGAAGTAGCGATCGCGAGTTGTCTGACTGTGCGATCGAGGGTTGGGCGATCGTGGATGGTGTCGGTGGGCTTTTGGGCGATCGGCGATCGTTGGTAGTTCAGTTGAGCAAGGAAGATTTGAGGAGGCTGGTGATGGCTGAGGAAACGTTGTTAAGATGGGGTAAGTTGTCTAAAGGTCAGTGCCATGACGATCGTAGTCAAGCTTAGTCCTGAGTTAGAAGAGATTCTTCGCGATCGCGCCCACAATCAGGGTCAGGATGTGGATGTTGTTGCATCTGAGTTGTTGGCTCAGGTTTTGCTGGCGGATAGGAATGGGGCGGTTGAGGAGATGCAGGCGCAGGAGTTGGAAACACGGCTGCAAAGGTTTGAAAATCAGTATCAAATGGATTCGCGATCGTTCCATCAGAAGTTTCAGGCGGGTGCGATCGGTGATTCTGCTGATTTTTTTGAGTGGAATGCTTACTATGAAATGCTGAATGCGTCTTAGGTGTCTGTTCAGATGAAGCTTGGTGAATACTTTACGGCGATTAAGGAAAAGCTTGGCGATAGCGAAATTGTCGTTGAGATTAAGATTGTTGATGAGCGGATTTTTCGAGGGAAGGGATACTTTAGAGCAAGGTTGACGTTAATCAATGGTGATTTTCTGGAGATTGCTGAATCCTTTATGGAGGAAGCGCAAAAGGCTATTACGTTGGATTATCGATATCAATGGATGGATGGGTCTAGGCTGTTGCTGCGTAAGCGATGGGATAGTGTGAAGCATTTTCCAGGATTGGAGAATTTCCCGCACCATGTTCATATTTTGGAGGAGTCTAATGTGATTCCGGGGGTATGTCGATCGATTGTAGAATTTATTGATTTTATGGAGTCTGAATTGACATAGCGTTTGCTGTGATTAATTGGGACGTCGGGGGCGGAGTAATTCAACAAAGCGATCGCTGACCGTATGATCTTGGGTGTCAACGGCATATTGGATAGGTGTTTCGCGGAGAGCTTGGGCTTCGCTGAAGGGAAGGAGATCGGCGAGGAGAAAGTAAACGCCGCAAAAGCGAGGATCGTCGATGTGTTTAAGAATGCGATCTTCGACTTCGGGGGATTTGCTTTGATGAATGGAGTCGGGGTGAGGGAGGATCGGCTGCCGATAAGTCGTTCAGATATTAGGTTGAGGCTAAATCGAGACTGTAAAATGTTTTGTGTCAGAGGTTAAAAAGTAGGATCTAATGAACTATACCTCTATCAAAACATCATGCTGAACCTTCGACCAGAACTACTTGACGAGCTTCTTAAGGACTACAACAATCCTCAGGATCTAATCGGCGATAACGGGATCCTCAAACAGTTGACCAAGGCCCTCGTCGAACGCTGTCTAG
>JAAUSA010000350.1 GCA_012031975.1 Alkalinema sp. RU_4_3
CCCAAAATAACTAAAACACCTACCATTAAAGGGTTTAACCCGTTTCAACGGGTTTGAGCTGTTAGCCTGGGATTTTAATCCCAGGTGGGCCATGCGATCGTCGATTAGGACCCAAATTGAATTCGCCAACAGCATCCTTCAGTCGCGATGCGCTTAGGCAGCAATGATTAAATCCCTACCGCCTCTAATCTTCAATCCGATCGCCCCCCGGAGGATGCCGCCCAAGATCCAAGTCAGCCTGCCGAATCGCAATCACCCTTTCTCGATTGAGATCCAGCGCCACCACAGTCACCCGCCCGATCGCACTCACCCCCATAATCCGCAACCGATCCGCCGACCACATAAAATGCTCATTCCACACATCTCGCCGAGGATTGAACAGCGCAACTTCAATCCCCGAATCAGCCTCAAACACCATCGATCGATTCGTCTTTTGCCGATTGCAGTGAAAACAAGCTAACGCCAGATTCTCCAGACTATCGCTCCCACCCAACGACAGCGGAACAGTGTGATCGACCGTAAACCTCACATACTGCCATTTCTCACAGGCATGACAGAACTCGCACAAAAAATTTGCCCGCTACCGGACCTGCAATTGCACCACCTCAGAAATCTTACGTCGCGCCATAATTTACGAAGCCTGTGGGATGTCCGCGATCGCCAGATTCCGCACCGTCCGATTCACAAAACTTAAATAATCATCAATCTCCCCATAACAATCCAACTCCTGCATCTCCCCCTCACTCAACCCCCATCCATCTGCTTCTCCAGCAAAACCTCAATCCGCTCCTGCACCGCACTCGATGCCCGAAACACAGGCACCCCTTCCTCCAGCGCGATCGCCACAGCCCCTTCAGACAGGCCGATCGGTAAGCGATTAAGTTTTGGCAGCAGAGGAATAGCCATAATCCCGAGCCCTAAAATTGGAACATCCCCATTGTAGATCGAAAATCCACCAACAGCAAATCACCAATCAAGTCAGATTTTCCCAGATAATATAAACCCCCAAGGCGATAAACACAAAAGGCACGATCGCACCCCCATAGTTTTCCAACAGTCGCGCGATCGCCCTCTGCCGAATTAACCCCAACGCTAGAAAACACCAAACTGCAACCATTAATAGAAAGATCGAAACAACGATCGCTAACTGATGAGGTTGGTAATTAGCGAAAAACGGAACATAAATCCCGATGTTGTCACCGCCATTCGCGATCGTCACCCCAGCAACCGCCAAGCTACTACGAAACGCCAACTTCGGCGTTTCATCGTCACTGCGATCGAGCAATGCCTTCACCCCGATCGCAATCGGAAAAATCCCGAGGAGCGCGATCGCCTGCCTGGGCAAAAGCAAACTCCCCGCATAACCCAGCAAACTCACCAAAACCAGCGCCCCAAATCCGATATATTGGCCGATCACCACATGCCGTTTCTTAAACCCCTGCCCAGTCTGGGAGAAGAACAGCATAAGGATGAACAGGTCATCGATATTTGTAACCACGAAGGAGAGGAGAGGAGGGGCGATCGATCCCATGTAGGACAGCAGCATATTGCAGATCTAAAAAGAATAGGAAAGACCAGCATAGCTCAGAGGTATACCTTTAGATAGAGGACCAAGTCCCCCGGACGGGCCTCAAAACTCTACCTTGGGGTAGATGGAATGGCTTGACCATAGGCCATAGATTTAGCAATATCGTCACTTCTTTCCCCCCTCTAGGCATTGTTTCCTTTGCCGCCGTCACGAAGGGGACCGACGTGATCACGCCACCGAATGGTTCCCTTGGTGTGGGACGTGATCGTAAATATACGAGTGGTGTCTACAAACGCCTTCCCAATGGCCAAATCAACCCGGTTAAGATCCAGGATAACTATCTGATTCGACAGGAATATACAGGGACCTTTGTCTACAGTGAGAGTAGCAACATCTGTGACTTCTCACATTCCCTGAGTGGCAACAATGTTGCCTTTATTGTCAATTGTGAAGCTAACAGTGTTTCTCCCACATCGCCTCGTCCTAGCAGCAGCAAAACGGCCGTCCTATCCGCCGAAATTAATGGCCAATTACGGGAGGCGATCCAAACAGGCAGTCCCCTACAGCCCCTCCGTGGACCCTCTATCTTTGGAAGCTCGATCGTCTATGACATCCAAAACATCGTTGGCCTTTACAACAATGGTCAATTCACCAGAGTCGGAATGGGCGGCGGTGCACAGATTGCCCGAGATAACACGGTGCTATTTAATTCATTTACCCTCTGGCGTAATGGTGTGACCACAACAATGCAAACGCCCTATGGTAAACCTTCCCCCGATGGCGTGGGTCAATTAAATCAAATATGTGATCTATCAGGCTAGTCCGACCCAGTAAATGCTCTCCTGGGACTGACTGATACTGTGGGCGAAGGGCTTACAAATGTTGTACCCACCTGGGATTAAAAAACTAGGTGGGTACTGCAATAGGTGCGGAATGTTTTACCAATCAAATTGACATCCCCCCTCAAATGTAATTACAATGTAGATACCCATCAACCCATCGGAGTCCCCGCCATGAACGCTCTCCTCCGGACAAAACTGATCAAAATTGGCAATTCCCAAGGCATCCGCCTGCCCAAAACCCTGCTAGAACAAAGCGGCATCCTAGGAGAAGTCGAAATCGAACTACAGCCCGAGGGCCTGATGATCCGCCCGATCGCCCCTCCTCCACCCCGCGCTGGCTGGGAGAAAGCCTTCGCTGAAATGAATGCCCTCAGGGACGATCGCCTCCTCGATCAACCCGCTGCAACAACCTGGGAGGAAACTGAATGGGAATGGTAAAGCGCTTCGATGTCTATCTGATTAATTTAGATCCCACCATCGGCAAAGAAATTCAAAAAACAAGACCCTGCTTGATCATCTCTCCCAATGAAATGAATCAGCACCTGAGCACAGTGATCATTGCCCCCATGACAAGTCAAGGGCGCAACTATCCTTCCAGAATCGACTGTAAATTCCAGGGCAAATCAGGGCAAATCGTCCTAGACCAAATTCGCACCGTAGACAAAGCCCGCCTCACCAAGCGTCTCGGTAAATTAACTACCCAGGAATCCCAACAAGTCCTCAAACTGCTCGCAGAAATCTTCGCCCCCTAAGGACTATACAGGGCCTGGTATAGCATTTCCCAGAGAAAGGGTTGGTCGGCGGGAGTAAGCGATCGGATCTTGCAGTTCATCAATTTACGCTTTGTCGCCGCTAATTTCTACTCCGCCTCCTGGATCGCCGACTCACTAGAAGTCGCGATCGCCACCCCCACCAAAACCCCCAAGAAACATAAGCCCTCCACCAACGTAATCGACTCCGCAAACCACACCCAACCCCCAAAGGCCGCCAGCACCGGATCAAGCAACGAAACACGATCGCAATAACCCGACGACAAC
>JAAUSA010000113.1 GCA_012031975.1 Alkalinema sp. RU_4_3
GATAGAAGGTCCTCCAATCCAGGGTTTAACCCGTTTCAACGGGTTTGAGCTGTTAGCCTGGGATTTTAATCCCAGGTGGGCCATGCGATCGTCGATTAGCACCTAAATTGAATGCGCCAACAGAGTCATTCATTTTATACAGCATTGCCAGCAGCCTCAATACCCTTGATCAGCTTCGTCACCGCCTCAGGCGTTTTGACAGGCACAGCAGGCGGCAGCGCATCGGGCCAAGCAGTGGACAAATCCTTCAGATCGGCTGTAATCTTACTGCGAACCTCGGGCTTAAGCTTAGCAAAAACCTTGTTGTAAAGCTCCACCGCATAGGTCACAAACCCTCGGGAATCCTGATACTCAATGGCCTCCTTGACTTTGCCATCGGCGATCGCCGCATCGTACTCCGAATTAGCCGTATCGAGCAGACCATTGAGCACCTGCATGACAAACTTGGGTTCGCTGCGCTGGGTTTCGGGAAGAACGGCGATCGCTCCATCAATGGCCGTTACCGAAGTTTTGAAATCCGCTTCTACTTTGGCCTTATCCTTAGCTCCGGCCTTGACCAAATCCTGAAGTGAAATTAGGGCAGACTTAAACTCCTTCACCTTGCGCTCATTGAGCTGTTCTTCCACATCGGCATAGATCTCTTCGACCGGATGGCCAATGTGAGGTTCGGCCTGATCGGGCTTACCCAAATCCAGCAGCTCCTTGGCCACCATCATATGGCCTTTCATCAGCCCCAGCTTGACCATATAGTCTAGGTCCTTGGCTTCCCCGGTCAGGACAATCTCCTCAATGGTCACCGCCTCTTTGATCTGGTCAAACTGTTCCTGGGTGATTACTTTCTTGGAGACCAGCTCCTCGGGTTTTCCGTAGGGACGACTGGCCTGAATTTTATTGGAAAGCGCAGGAACACCCAACTGGGCCTCAAACTTGTCCAGCTCAGAAAGAATGGCCGTATTGATATTGATTTTTTTGCCGTGGTTCATGCCGCTGTGATTCATGGGGCTAGCCGCCGTACTGGCTGTAGGAGCAAGGCGGCGGTGCACTAGTCTGGGAAGAACAGGCCACAACCACGCTCAGAGCGATCACCGCCGCGAACAAACTTAAAAACTTCAAAAAACGCATACAGCTAGAGTCAATTATTGAATTGATTGTGTTCACCAGGCCCTGACAAGACCGCCATTGGCGATTGCCGCCGCTTATTGATAACTACTACCAACAGTAGTACCTAATACTGCATCACTCCCCCAGTCCTGTCAAGAAGAATTTTCAATAAATCTTCCCGTTCTAGGCGACGGGGATCACCTCAAACTGGCCCATACAGCCGGCTTCAGCCATATAGTCCTGGTGGGGATGGAACATGAACTTCCCCAAATGCTTAAAGCTGAACTCCAAAATATGCCGCTCTGCTGTGCCCATCGTCACCACATCGGCCTCATAGCCCGGAGCCAGCAGGCGACCCGTGGGATTCACCCCGAACAGGTTGGCATGGAGGTGGAAGGTTGCCGCCACATCGAACTCGATCATATTCAGGACGTAGAGCCGGATGAGCTGGTTTTGGTAGATGGGGATCGGGTGGTGCATGAAATAGTGGGGCAGCCCATTGAAGGCGTAGAGTTCGTTCTTGCGATCGCCATTCGTATCGTAGCCCGCCATAATCAGCACCATCTCATCGGCGGGGGGCCGGGGCGTCGGCGGATCGATAATAAACATCCCATAGAGCCCCTTACCAATATGGCGCGTCACGGGCTCGATATGGCAGTGGTAGAGATGGACACCATAGGGCTCGGCGTCAAACTCATAGATGAAGATGCCATTGTTGCGCACGGGTTTGATCCCATCCATATTGGCGGGATGATCGCCGTGGAAGTGGAGGGAATGGGCATGGCCCGCCTTGTTGTGGAAGATGACGCGGATGCGATCGCCTTCCGTCGCCCGAAAGGTCGGCCCCGGCACCCGGCCATTCAGGTTCCAGGTGATAAACTTGGTCGCCTTGTTGAGCTGAATCTCCCCGCTCTGGGCCTCGACTCGAAACTCCCGGACGGTGCGACCATTCTCCTGGGTGACGGTGCCATAGTCGAAGTCCCGCAGGGCCTGGAAGGGGATCGTGCTCTTGTCGGAGGGGGGAGCGATCGGCTTGGCGGGGGCGGCAGTTGGCGGTTTTTGCGCGCTGGCACAGCCTCCAAGGCCCAGACCAGCGGTGCCCAGGAGCCCCCATTGTAAGAGTTGACGGCGATTGAGGGAGGCGGTGGTGGGTTGGGACACGGGTCAAAATTTCTAGTTGAGAATAAGTTCTATTTGTAATATTGTAGGGTATGTCCCCAAGCTAATTGTGTGAAGGTCGTATTAAGACTTGTCCCTTGTTCCTGCTCAATATTGGATTGAAATGACTGACTCCATTCATCCCCCAATCACCGCTGACGAGAATCAGTCTCCCAGTGTGTCCGGTAAAGTTTCGCCCTATTCGATTCCGGCATTGCGGGCTGAGTTGAATGATAAGGGTCTGCGGATGACGCCCCAGCGGGAGGCGATCCTGAATGTGTTCCACACCCTACCAAAGGGGGAGCATTTGAGTGCGGAGGAAATTCACCACAACCTCCATTCAGAGCATCCCAGCATTAGTCTTTCGACCGTTTACCGCACCGTGAAAATGATGGCCCAGATGGGCGTATTGCGAGAATTGGAGCTGGCAGAGGGCCATAAGCACTATGAAATAAATCTGCGTGAATCCCACCACCACCACCTTACCTGCGTGCGCTGTACGAAGACGATCGAATTCAAAAGCAGCTCGGCTCTGAAGGTTGGAGCTGCCGCCGCCGAGAAAGAGGGATTTTTACTATTAGATTGTCAGCTTGTCGTACATGCGATTTGTCCGACTTGTCAGCGATCGATCCTCTAGGCTCGCCTCCAAAATCTCCAAACATTCAACCTCCTCGCAACCAAGCACCCCCTTCACCCGCCCCAAAACCTCCTCCATCCCCGATCGAATCGACTCACACCCAAACCCCACCACCGCCGATCGCCGATGCAGTGCGACATCCGGCATGGTTCTGCGGCCTGGTAGCTGGCGATCGAGCACCAACCCCTTCAGCAGGGTCAGCAGTCCCCGATAGATGCGCAATATCAATCATTTGATCCGCTGACCAAGGACTGAAGGAGAAATTCAAATCCGGCCCATAGCTCAACATCGGCAACTGCTCAAAAGGACTGTCGTAGCCTTCGGCACATTCATAGGCGTTTAGCGGGGGATCGGGAATAAATGCTGTTTTGTTA
The DNA here is from genome assembly GCA_012031975.1 of Alkalinema sp. RU_4_3. GTDB lineage: Bacteria > Cyanobacteriota > Cyanobacteriia > Leptolyngbyales > Leptolyngbyaceae > JAAUSA01. Next base: position 3,271 of record JAAUSA010000113.1, read on the forward strand.
GGATTAAAACTGAGAGCGATCGGGCTAAACCCCTGTTCAGATGCTATTTTGACCAGTAGATTGTAGTCATTTGTGAGGGCAGCGATCGCCCCATCTATTTCCCCATAAACCGAGGTCCGAATTTCGATGCCCTTAGGTAGACAGTCGATCAGTTTACCCTCCGGTGAAAAGCGCTCAAACCCCTCAATATACCAGCGTTTTTTCCGAATGCCTGAGTCGCCGCTGCGTAAATAGGTGGCGTCTCCGTCGCAGTAGGGGAGTTTTTGGATAATGCGATCGAACATCTCAAAGGTCGTATTCGTAAAGTCAGCAAATTCCCCCGCCGCATTCAAAAATGCGACCTCATGCTCAAGGCCAAATTTAAACTGCATATAAAATCCTGTTCAGTAGATGCAATGGGATTAGGTCTTCGACCCAGAATGCGCAAACCTCGGACTAAAGTGAAACAGCGATTGCAAATCGTATTTTGTAACAGCCGAGGTTTTTTCCCTGTGACAGGAGACCTGGACATTGACTAAATGGGGCGTCAGACTGCCGCGATAGTAATGCACAACCCCATGGAAATCCGTTCGGCTCATCTGGGCCGTAATCTTGGTCTCAGATTCCGTCAGAATTTGGTAATCCACCTCTGAATTAAACCAGGCCCAACCGACCTGCTGAATCAGCCGTTGTTCCATCACTTGCAACGCTGGCGGAAGCAAACTCCAGCCGCGATAGGCTTCTCCATAGGCGTTTAATTTTCCCGATCGCCCCACGATCGCCTCCAAATGCCCCACCGTCAGCCAGCCATAATAGCGCCCATCGGGAAAGGTCACCGCCGTCGGGGCAAATCGATGGCCCCCGAAATGGCTCGATCGCCACAGTCGGACATTACTGCGAGCTAAGACGCTCGATCGCTTAGCCTGAATATAAAAGGGATTGCCAAACCTAGCACAGCAGGCATCATGGCTCCCATGGGTGCAGATTAAAACATCGCGATCGCCCCCGCCCCGCACCTCAAAGGCACTCTGGTCCCGGTGGCAATAATCCAGCAACACCTGGGCCGAATCCCCGAGGCTAGGCGTACAAAACTCCCGCAGATGATAGCGATTAGACAATAATTGATGCTGGTAAATTAGCACCGAGAAAGACTGGGAAAGCTTGGGGCTGTCCCGATTGATTAACAGCACCTTAGCCTTGGGCAACATCTGCCGCAATTGCTCAATCGCGCCCCGCAATCTTTCTGGCAAACCGGGCGAGTTCAAAAAATCCCCCGTCCAGGGCTCAGGACATTCAATCAAAACGTAGATCGGGCAGTAGTAGGCCGTCGAGATCAAATCCTCAGGCCCCTGGGCCGTGACGGCTGAACAAAATGAAGGATCCATAGTTTTAGACCGGGAGGGCGGGTTTATGGCGATTGACCAATTGGACAGCCTTGAGGGGACAGACTTGACTATGTTGGGTGCCGTTAATCTGCACGTTGACACCGCGCTTGCAGTCCTTGAGGCAGCCCGTTCTCTGAACGCTGATCTGCTCCGAAAGACCCTGATCCTGAATGCTTTGGCAAACGGCGCTGTACACGGCTTGGGATCCGCGCTTTCGGCAAGTACCGCGATCGCACACCTGAATCTGCACGGGCTGAATGCGATGCTCCACGTAGGACATTTCCCCATCTAAACCATCTGCCATGGCCAGATCGATCTGTCTCGCCTTCAGCACCATCTCGCCGTCATCAAACTTCTTTTCCGCCTGAATCCTCAGCGCAATCCCCAGATCCAGGGGCTGCTCCAGGGTGATCCGAAACAGAGAAGCCCTCGCCTCCTTAGAAAGCTTGATCGACTGAATCCCATTGGGGGTCAGCAGCTTAATCCGTTTGACCTTATAGCCATCCTTGAGGTCGTAACCCACAAAACGACCTACAACGATCACCGATGTTTTGTACTTTTCGTGGCCCATGACTGGTTGCTCCTTGTTACTTCGATACAGACATCCTGAAACAGCCCTCTAGCCAATCGGCCAACTGCGATCGCTCTACCTGATAGCTCCGCACCACAGCCCAACATTGCACTGCCGCTTGGGCTGTCGAAACCTCGATTCGCAAGGGTTCTCCCATGGTGCAGGTGGCGGTCATCCCTAGCTGGCGGAGTCGATCGCCAATGGTCCAACGCTCTGGCCCGGTTAGCTCAATTTGTAGGGGCGCTGTAGTTTCGGTTCCGGGAAAGAAAGATTCACAAGGCATGAAAAACTCCGAAGGATGAATAAAAAAGTTCTGCGGTTTATTCCTATCTGTAGAAACAGCAACGCTGCGGGCTCAAAACAACAGCAAAGGCGACTTGCAGTGCCCCTGAGCCGTTCCAGAACCCTTACTAGAAGTAATTCCTAGCAAGCATTTGGGTAAGTAGAAATCTTTAGCATTTAGCGGGTTTCAAGGCAGGTTTCATTCTGAATAGATCCTGTTAGAGTGGGCTTAAAGTTAGAAACTTTGGAGAATAGTTATGGTGGCAACGCACACAATCGTTCAGAGCTTTAACACCGTTTCTGAAAATCCGATCGGCCTCGAAACCGCAACCACAGAACCCGTTTGCGAGGGTATGAACCGCCTGTTGGCCAGCTTCCAAGCCCTTTACATTCAATACCAGAAGCATCACTTCGTGGTAGAAGGCGCTGAGTTTTATTCGCTCCATGAGTTCTTCAATGACAGCGCCAAGGAGGCCCAGGGCTATGTCCATGATTTGGGGGAGCGCCTCAACAGCCTGGGCGGTGTGCCCGTGGCCAGCTTTACCCAGCTAGCCAATCTATGCTGCTTCACGCCAGAATCGGATGGTATCTATAGCTGCCGGGCCATGTTAGAAAATGACCTCAAAGCTGAGAAGGAAGTCATCAAAGTCCTCCGCCAACTGGCAGCGCAATGCGATAGCTTAGGCGATCGCGCCACGCGCTTCCTGTATGAAAAAATCCTGCTCTCCACGGAGGAGCGGGCGTTTCACCTCGATCACTTCATGGCCCAGGACACGCTGGTCCAGACTTTGAAGTAAGTGAGACTAATTTCTAGCTAGGTCACGGAGTTTTCTCCCAAACATTGATAGAACCGAGCTGGCACTTCGATCGCCCAAGGCAAGCGCTGCAACCTTTATCTCCCACAGAGCAAGGATGTGGCGCTTGGTGCTTGATGGGGCACTTGCTTGAACCAGCCTAACCTCAGTATAGCCCTAATGATATTAAATGTCATTAGTTGTTTTGTGCTTGATCCAGATCCTAGGTGACCTAGGATCGTCAGTACTAAAATCATTTCAGCAGCATAATATGGCGTTTGGGGAGGCGGCGGATTTTGGCATCGGCTTCGAGGATCTGTAGCAGTCGAGTCACGGTCACCCGAGTTGTGCCCGCGAGATCGGCTATTTGCTGGTGGGTTAGCCCGAATCCGACGGTTTTGCCCGTGGGATGGCGACGACCAAATCGTTCGGAGAGCCAGTCGAGTATTTTGTAGATGCGATCGCCCATGGATTTGACCTGCAAGATGGACATCAGTTTTTCGGTTTGCTGAATGTTGTTCAATAGTATAGATATGACTTGAGGAGCCGCAGGCATGGGACAGCGAATCGCTTTGACGGGGGAGAGGCATTCGATTTGGTAGGGTGTGACGATCGAGAAGGGCTGGCCTAAGCAATCACTCGGTCCCCAGATGCCCAAAGTTGTCAGGTTTCCCTCATCGTCCCAGGTTACGGTTCTGACCTGGCCTTCCAGGATTTGCCAGAGCAGTTCGTCATGGACGGGCATTTGATCGCGGCGGTTGAAGAGAAAGGGCTGATCGGAGCTAATCGAATTGAGCCTAGCCAACTGTCGGGTGATTGAAGCTGCGGGGCTGCGATCGAAATCCATCGGACGAGAAACAAGTCGAAGCATATAGAGATCTCCGGGGTTTCAACCTGCGTAGGCAGGTTTGGTTTTTGTAGGCGCGATTTTAATCGCTCGGTCTGAGGAATCAATCTGTTCCCAAAACGCTAAAAGCTGCTCCGCGATGAGGGGTGCATGGAGAAAATGGAAGAAATGCTGACCCATGGGACAGGACCAGATCGTATCTCCCTCTTTAAAGGTATCAATCCACTGCTGCAAAATTGATATTGGAACAATCGCATCATTACTCCCCCCACAAACCAGCAGCGGCGGCTCAATCAATTGTTTTGGCAAAACGCCCAACCGATAAAGAGAATGGGGGCTGGGAGCTAGATCCAAATCCTTCTCCAAGGCATGCATCACACCATGAATCGAGCCCGGAATCTGTTTGCCAAACAGGCTGTGAACCATTTGGGCCAGCACCCTGGTTTGACTACAGAGCGAAAGACTGCGCTGTAAATAATAGTGAGTATGCCAGGTTGTAGCAATTTCCGGCGAAACCGCTAGTAAAGTCATCGATCGCACCTTCTCCGGAGACCGCTGGGCAAACAATAGACCCACGACACCGGATAACCCATGGCCCATGAGATGGACGGGGCGATCGATCGTCCCTAAATATTCTCCCAATAGCCGAACAGCTTCGTCCAGGCTACTTGCCTCATCCAGCGTCTGGGCATATTGCCAGTAAAAGACTTGGCGATCGCCGCCCAATTGCCTTAACAAAGGCTGGTCGAGCCGCTTCAGGCTAGGGCTCACATTCAGCCAGACCACATCAAACATGCTTTACATCCCCATAGAAAAGAGCGATTCATCCAGTTGAGAAAACGCTAGGAGCCATGAACAGCAGCAGCTAGAAGATCTTTTAGGTTGCGCCCGACGATCCCCTTGGCCCCTATGCGAAACTTGGTAAACATAGACAATTAAATAAGGTCTGCGACCATGGCACAGTCACAGACGAATGAGAGAGAAGACCACCCCATAGACAAACAACCCGTGTAAAAGATAATTTGCTGGAGAGTGAAACCACAGGACAGCTTAAGCATGCTTTAGCTCCAGAATTCAGCAGGAAAACCCATGCGACTGGACAGACATACTTCACCACAACTGGTCCGATTAACTCAGCTATTGAATATCTATCTCAATAACTAAGCTGGAAGTATCCTAGCACAGTCTTATCAAAATAAGATCGCAATAAGAACTTTTTCAGTTATGTTGCCGCTGGTCATAGGTTTCAGCCTGAGGCAATCGAGTTGTCTTTAGCAGTCGAGTGGGTCTTAGTTTCAATAGGACTTGTTGCTTGGGAGGTGGAAAATCTGCGATCGCCGCACTCAATCTCCACAGGAAACTTATATAAAGCCTCTGTAAAGCAGTCTTAGGGACTTCAAGAAAGCAATATTACAAAACTTAACTTGATCTTATTAAGAATCTATGTGAATTATGAGTTATCGGACTTATTGAGATAGAAAATCAATAGCTGATGAATTTGCTTTAAGGAACGATCGATCCTTCTGAGGCCAGACCTTGGCCCTAATCATTTAGGAGACAGTCACAATGACAATTGCGGAAACTGCCTCACCCTCAGCGGTGAAGGTGACGGAGCCTGCTGCCATTAAGTATGACTGGTGGGCCGGGAATGCTCGATTTACGGATAAGTCGGGTTTATTTATTGCGGCCCATGTGGGACAGGCGGCGCTGACAACCCTTTGGGCGGGGGCCTTTACCCTATTTGAGCTGTCTCGGTATGATCCCAATATAGCGATGGGAGAGCAGAATCTAATTTTGCTGCCGCACCTGGCCACCTTGGGGTTTGGCATCGGTGATGGCGGCAAGGTGGTCGATCTCTATCCTTTTCTTTGTGGTGGGGGCGATCCATCTGATTTCTTCGGCAGTACTCGGGGCTGGGGCTTTGTTCCATGCTTTCCGCGCACCGGAGAGTTTGGCGGATGCCACAGGGCAGGCCAAGCGCTTTGACGTTAGCTGGGATAATCCGAAGCAGTTGGGGGTGATTTTGGGCCATCACCTACCGTTCCTGGGCCTTGGAGCCTTGCTATTTGCCTGCAATGCCATGCATGGTTTGGGTCTGTATGATTCGGCTAGCCATACGGTCCGACTGGTGAGCAATCCGACGCTCGATCCGGCGACAATCTATGGTTACCAAACCCACTTTGCCACGGTGAATAACCTAGAGGATATTGTGGGCGGCCATATTTATGTGGATGTAAGCCTTTGTGAGCTATGCATCCTTTTAGTGATGACCCTGGCGTTTTATGCAGATGGTGAAAAATCGCACCAACTTATTCGGCTGGCCCAGTCAGGTAGTACTCCAACTCCTGGGCAAAGTCGATCGCCTCCTGCAAAACCCGGTTATTAAAAATTACCCGCACTGGGTTATGGACCCGTTGAGCAAGATCAATGCCTGGCGCATCCAACCCCACATGATAGTAAGTCGGGCATTTCAGCGTCGCCACCTGGGTCCGCACCACCACATCCTGAACAGACTCGATCGCAAACCTCCGCTTCTTCTTGCCCCACAGGAGTTTTCGCTCAAATCCGAATTCTCGGCGCGATCGATCCCACCACCAAAGCTCACGAAACCCCACAATCTGCATCAGGCAGCCCAACAGAACCTCTGGCAATATTCCCAGACAAAACCCCAGCATCAGATCAAGGTTGGACATCCAGCTTGCATCCAAAACCGTCGCTAGCAGCAGTCCTCCCGACCAAAACAATGCCAAAAGCCCCAAGGTAATATACAGCTTCACCACATAGGTGCTATAGCTGAGCCGATAGACCAATTGGTCCTCAGTCTTTTCCACCACCTGGCATTTTGCGCTGCTTTCTCCCGCCGTCACGAAACCATAGGGGGGTGGTTTTGTCGAGAGGCCGAATTCGGCGGCCAATTCCTGGGCGATCGATCGCGCCTCTTCCAAGGGCAATCCACCTTTACTTAAATATAAATCCTGGGACTTGAGCTTAAGTCGGATGCCACAGGAGCCTCCGTCCAAGGCTGGCACAGCCGCATAGAAAACTTCCACATCCTGCACATCCACATCTGCACAGGTCACAAGACGTTTACGGCCCCAGCAATCTTGTAATTGGAGAGTGAGCGATCGCGTCGCAAATTCAAAGATGCCCGATCGAAAATGCATTCTCAACAAATCCCGCATACCAAGACCCACGAACCAATACTGGCTGCCCCCAAACCCACTCAACCAAGGTATGAACAATGGGACCGATCTTCTTTCCGTGCAGCACCAGGTTGGAGTCGTGGATTGAAACGTGATAGCTTGGGAAGTGCGATCGAGTTTCATGACGATGCATTCCCGAGATTAAGGTAGTATCGCAATTCCTCAGCAAAATCCGTCGCTGTCTGCAAATCCTGATTGCTATAAATCATCCGCACCGGGTTTTTCGACCCCACTGCCTGTCCCAAATTCAACGTTGGTGCATTCAGCCCCACCTGATAGTAGGTCGGTGTCGTCAATGTCCCTGGCTGCGTCGTTAGCACCACCGATTTCACCCCTTGACTCGATAACGTCTGTTTCTTCACGCCGATGAGCAGTTTACGATCCATCCGAAACTGCCGAATCGATCGCTCCCAGGTCCAAGTCTCATAAAAGCCCACATTCTGCATCAGCCACAGCAGCAAGCCCATCGGAATACTGCCAAACCCAAGCATGAGGATCTTAAACGGCAGCGGTGCGGGTGAAATTACCATCGCCGATACCGGAAAGCTTAGAAAAAAGAGGGCAAACAGGCCGACGATCGCATACAGCTTCACTGCAAAGCTCCCATAGTCCAAACGGTAGACCAACCGATGTTCGGTTTTTTCTACCATGCGAGATTTCAGAGAGCCCTCACTGGAGCCAGTATGCCCATGAAGCGGTGGTTTTTCTGGCAGTCCCAGATGATTGTTGAGTTCCTTCGCGATCGAATTTGCCTTCTTTAACGGCAGTCCCCCCCGACTCAAATACAAGGGTCGATCAAATTGGGCCAACTTAAGCCGCAACCCACAGCGACCCTCGCCCTCATCCGACACATGGCTATAAAACAGCTCTACATCCTGCACATCCCCCGACCCACAGTGCACCACCTGTTTCTGCCCGAACACATTCTGCAATTGCAGCGTCAGCAATCGCGTCGAGGATTCAAACAATCCCGATCGCACATCCATCTCCGTCAAGGCGCGTAAAGCTTTATAGACGGTTTGCCATAGGACGATCGCCACCAAAACCACAACCAGCACCCTTAGCCCAACCATCCAATCCTGAGTCAGGTCGTACAGCCCCCCCGGTAGAAAACCCAAAAATCCCTTGGTACCATACAAAAAGAACGGGATGACCAACACATAGGGAATATAGCGCCAATTCGGACTGGCACATTGAAAAGAAATACCCTGGGGCGATCGCTCAATCTTCATCACACAAACCCTCAAATACGATCACTCAAGCGCAGGCTTCTATCATTACACCAACAATTTCACCTGCTCAATCAATCGACCCTTCTCCTTCAAAATCCGATTGGCCACACCCCCTGGCACAATCCCATAGATCGCCCCACCATTCGTATAGACCACCGAACCATCCTGCCCCACATGGAAGGCCACCACCCCACGGGCGATCGTTTGGACCTCCCCATCCCCCGCCTGACAAACCAACTCCCAGTTCCGAGGTACCAAGGCCGGAGAATCCTCATCCTCAAATTTTTGATTGCGCTCCGCCTCCTGATTCGTATCGACCGCCTGCCCATGGAGCACCGCCTGTCCAATCCCTGTGGCCTTTGGTCGATCGGGCTGTTTGATCATCGGCTTGCCCGTATAGCGCAACGTAAATAGATTCAGCCACTGAAAGACCGCATAGGCCAACAAAAACGGCATTACTAAAACCCGTTTTAGTAAATTCCAAAAACTCGGCGTGGGAATCTTTCGATAGGGCCGTCTAATATAATAAAGTCGCCCATCGGCCAACATCTGCGGAGCCAGAAAATCGTAATTCGGGTCCGACACCAACGTATCCACCGTACCCGCTTCAAAGTCTAATTTCTCAATAGCAAAGGGTCCCTGGGCCATCAGCACACCCTCCCCGCTCCGCGCAATCCCGGCAGACTGAAACACCAGGGCCTTCTTCTGTCCAGGAATCCAAGCCGGGGCTAAGTCTAAGGAATCGCCCTCCGTGATTTCTGCTGGCCGAATGCCATCGGCCTTCATGGTGGCAATATTCGCCTCCCCCGAGGGATGCCGCAGACTGCAAGCGAGCAAATCCTGTTCCGCCAAGTAGCTTAAGTCATGGACCGAAAAATCCGCACTATGGAACAGGCGATTTTCCTTCTGGCGATCGACATCCAGTGCCAGAATCCCGCCCATTCCGACCGTTGAGAGGGCATAGAAAAGCTGCCCCGCCACCCCATTGCAGATGCCCGTCAGGGTAATCGGCTGCTTGGTCTCTAGATCATTGCTCTCCGCCTCTTGGAAAACCATTTGAGCCAGGGGATTCTTCTTCCAGGCATTACGTCGTTGAATCTGGCGGCGGGAGTTGCGCAAAGACTCTCCAAACTCGCTTTCCACGGGCTGCGCTGCGCTATCCCCAGACTTGAGATGCAACTGTCCATTGGCGAGGTAGGCAACCTTGAAATTCATGATGTTTGCGCATAGCTACGGGCCTATTGTACCCATCGATCGCCCTGGAGTCTCGATCGCCCGGTTGAAAACGGTTCTAAAATGAGTCGCTTTTAGCCATAATGGCCTATTTTCCTCCCAGCGAATCGGGGAATCCTAAGGAGGTACATCCCAACGCTGTTCCCATGCTAAAACCCAGCTACGACTTTGAGCAATCTATTCTACCTGCCAACCTGGCCTCCGAGGTCAATCTCCTTCTACACTTTGGTGTCGATCAGCCCCAGACCCAGCGGCGTAATCTCAATCTATCGCTGGTGATCGATCGCTCCGGTTCCATGGCGGGCAGCCCCCTCCACCATGCCCTGCGGGCCGCCGAATCCGTGGTCGATCAGCTAGAACCCGAAGACACCCTGTCGGTGGTGGTCTACGATGATGCTGTGACCGTGACCGTGCCGCCCCAGTCCGTGCAGAACAAAGCGGAAATGAAAGCAGCCATCGCTCAAGTCTGGGCCGGGGGAATTACAAACCTCTCCGGGGGCTGGCTCAAGGGCTGCGAATTCGTTAAGCAAAACCTCGATCCGCAGAAAATTAATCGCGTTCTGCTACTGACCGACGGCCATGCCAACATGGGGATTCAAGATCCCCGCATTCTCACCGCCACCGCCGGACAAAAGGCCGAAGAAGGCGTCAGCACTACAACCCTCGGATTTGCCCAGGGATTTAACGAAGATCTACTGATCAGCATGGCCCGTGCCGCCGCTGGGAATTTCTATTTCATTCAAAGCGTTGACGATGCCACCCAGGTGTTTGGCATTGAACTCGATAGCCTGCGGGCCGTCGTCGGGCAAAACCTCACCGTCACCCTAGAACTTGCCCCCGGTGTCCAACTGCTCGACACCCTCAGCCTGGCCCAGGTCAAAACCATCGATGGCAAAACGGTGATCACCCTCGGCGATCTCTACGAAAGCGAAGACAAACTCCTGGGTCTACGTCTGGCCCTCCCTGCCGCTGGCATTGGCCAGCAGCCCGTGGTCAAACTCCACTACAGTGCCGATGTGATCCAAGGCGACGTGATTAATACCCTGACGGGCAGCAGCGATGTCACGGCCACGATCGGCACCGTGGAAGCCGCCGCTGCCGCCGCCGGAAGCGATATCCTGATGGAACTGAGCCATTTGATGATCGCCAAAGCCAAGGAAACGGCCCTGACCCAAGCAGAAGCGGGCCAGCATACCCAGGCAGAAGAGACCTTGCGATCGCTGATTGCGGACCTAACGCGCAAGGGCCTGAATGAGAATTTCGAGATCGCCGAGGAAATCGAGCAACTCGAATATTTCGCCAATCGGATTGCCCAGAAGGCCCTCGGCAACGCCAGCCGCAAGGAACTGATGGACCAAACCTATCAGGCCATGACCCGCAACCGCAGTGATCTCGCAGGTCGAGGCGTCACCGCAGGCGATGAAGTCTACAGCATGCCGACGGTGGCAGAAATCACCACGGGCGTGGAATTACGCTGCATCCGAGAAGGTGGAAAACTCCGCATCAAAGTCGTTTCGGAGGGCTATGACAGCAACAAAAATGTACAATTCCCGCGCGCGCTGCGGGCCGAAGGTGCAAGCTATGTCGTCGAATCCCTAGAAGCCTCCCAGGATGGCAGTTTCTACGGGGTCCAAGGCACCATCCAACGCCTCGCAAAACCGGGCGAAACCGATCGCTTCTCTGCCCCCCAAAGAACGCGATCGGCCAGCATTGCCAAACCCTCCAAAGGCCCTGCCAGTGCAGCAGATTTGGCGGTGACCGATAGCGTCGGCGATGGCGTCCTCGTGCAATGCGTCAAAGACGGGAGTAAACTGCGGGCACGCGTGGTCTCCGATGGCTACGAACCAATTGGAATATGCGCTTTCCCCGATCGGTGCGGGAGGAAGGCATGCTCTACGTGGTCGAAGAAATCAAAGTTGGCCCCGATGGCAAATCCTACATTGCCTGTGGTGACATCAAGCGCTTCGAACAACCGATCGCTGCTTCTGCCTAAACGCTAAATCACCGTTAAATAAACCGCCCTAAATCACATAGGGCGGTTTTTCTATGCTTCAATAATCGGATGATAATCATCGGGATTTTCAAACCCCGCAATCCAGGCTGCCGCCTGCCGACAGCTCCGCATATGGGGCGGCACCCGCAACACATGCAAATGGGCCGTCGAAGGACAGACCACCTTCAGCAGCATTAAGGGCTCATCATCCTCAAAGGGAATATAAATCAATTGTCGCTCGCCCCCGGCATCCCGATCGCGATCGCGCACGAGTCCCCCTACCTGTTCAAGGAAGGTTTCATAGCCCAGCCGCTCGATCATTCGACGACGCAGTTCGACATTGCCAATTTCGAGGATTTCCCAGCCGGAGATTAGGGCTTGGGTGGGTGGGGTTTGGGGCAGGGGGGTTTGGGACAGCGGGGTGGGACGGGGCGATCGCTTGGGAGTTCGCCCATTGGACATCATGTTGCGCATACTGATTAATCCGCCACGTCGATCGGGGCTTCGGGACGATATTCCCGCTGTTTCCAAACCTGGTAAAGGCCGCGTGGCAGTTCTATGGTGTGGTGTTCTTCATGGATCAGATGGGCGATCGGGGCTTTGACCTCCAGGAATTTTTGACTGCCCTGTTCCCAAAGTTGGACGGTCTCGGGATGCTCAATGCGATGGCTATGGCCTGTCACTTCCCCATGGGCGAGGATAACGCCGCTGCTAGGCCACAAGCCGGAGGGCAGATGGCCGACAACCCTTAGCAATACATCGCCATGGCGGTAGAGGGTCCCAAGGGGAACGGGGGCGATCGTGCGTTCTGGCATCATGACAGGACCTCCTGGAATGGGAATAGGCGATCGGAATTGATAATACAAGTGTATTTTACAGATTAAGCAACTGTCCTCCGTAAATTGGCTTGTTTTAGTGTGATCAAATTAGTGTGATCAAAAGGGTATGCAGTCCCTAGAATCAAACCGATAAAAAGTTCAGTGGGTAGGCGATGTGCAACTTTGAAAGTTCCTGCCTTCCCCTAACTCATAAGCCACTTCTAGCGCTGCAAGGGATATGAATCACTCCTTAACCCCTATATTTAGTGATTTGTAATTATCTCAGGAGAAGAA
>JAAUSA010000114.1 GCA_012031975.1 Alkalinema sp. RU_4_3
CGACTCATGCTCGTTGGCGGTGTTTGTTGAGGCAAAGGGCTCTCCTGTCTTATGAATCTTTATGACTTTACTCTACTCATTCATAAGAACTGGATTCTTTTTCATTTTCTTAAGCCTGAGTAGTTACGCTTTTTCTTTATTGGTTGTGCCCTGTTTATGAGGCGATCAATTTCACTCTAAAGAGAGATCCATAATTTCTCCCCGGCGATTGAAATCGCGGCTATATAAACAAAGTCCGCCTACGCGGACTAACAGCCCCAAAGCTAATCTGCACAGCCTAATGGCCCTAGATATTTAACCCGCGCAGGCGGGTTTTGTCTCTGTAGCCGCGATTTCAATCGCTAGGCGAGATTGTGGCGATTATTCAATCCTCATTCCTTAGGTAGATTACAGGTTGAGGAAAGCATTTGATACTGGTTAGAGCGCCACCAAGAGCGATGTTGACTTTATCCACTGGTTCCTCCTATGGCTTTTTCAATCACAAAAGTCTTTAAGCCCTATTTAATCCAATTAGAGCGTTTGACCGGAGCCCTGAGGTATTCCTGGCAGCGCGATCGTGCTGAGGAGCCCTTCAGTCAAGCAAGTTCGCGTCAGCCCATAGATGTGATCCAAACCCTGATGGCGGCAGAGGCAATCCCCCAGGGCGCAATATTTGACTTCCAAACGATCCAACTTAAAATCGAATTTCAATCGACCAGTACGGCTCGCTTAGAGTGGTCACTGACAGCGGAACAGCCCTTGCACCACAGTCTTGATCAGCAGGATGCTGCCGTTTATCTAGAGGATTTGCAGGAGGAAGCTATTGCTATAAAACTGCGATCGCACCAGCTCAGCATACCCAACACAGATCACGATGGCTCGCCCAATTGGGAAGTTGCCAGCAACGACCTACGCATCATTGTCCATCCCAGTGGCTGTATTACGTTCTTCGACTTTAAAGGCAATCTATTGCGCCATGAATACCCGCCCCAATCCTTGCAGGTTCCAATTGTGGAGGTTGGGAAGGAGGCGATCGCCCCCGGCTGGGTCCATCGATCCAAACTCCATGAAGCAGAACATATCTACGGCCTAGGCGAACGGGCCAGCCGATTGAATCTGCGCGGGCCTAACCGCTATCGCATGTGGAATACGGATGCCCAAGGCAAATATGATCCCGGTGATGACCCCCTGTATATTTGCATTCCGACCTATATCAGTCTGCACCATGGCCGCTGCTATCTGGTCTTTTATGAAAACTCCTGTGATGGGATGTTCCAATTCCACGAATCGGCCAATGTCACCTTTGAGGGTGGCCCCCTTTGCTACTACTTCAGCATTGGCAAACCCTCGGCACTGATCGATAGCTACACCCAACTGACGGGTAGACCCACGCTGCCGCCCCGATGGGCCTTTGGCTATCACCACTGTCGCTGGGGCTATGAGCGTCAATCGGAATTGACCTCGGCGGTCGAAAACATGGAAAAGCATAATATCCCGGTGAAGGCCTTTCACTTAGATATCGACTGCCTTGATAATTTTGAACCTTTTACGGTGTCACCCGATCGCTTCCCCGATATTCAAAAAATCGCCCAGGATCTCGCTAAGAAGGATATTCAGCTCATTACCATTCTCCATGCCTGCATCACGGCCAATCCGAAGAGCGCGCTGTTCCAGGAAGGTGTCCAGCAAGGCTACTTCTGTTCTGGAGAAGATGGCAGCGCCTTAGTCGGACCGCTATGGGCAGGCAACACAGCCTATGTCGATTTTACCAATCCAACGGCGCGGGAATGGTGGAGCCAGCAGTACAAAACCCTGTTAGATTTGGGCTTCAATGGCTTTTGGCACGACATGAATGAGCCAGCATTTTTGACGGTTTGGGGCGATCCTTCCCTGCCACCCTACGCTACCCAGCATGATTTTGATGGTGAAGGTGGCAACCATTTGATGGCCCATAATTTATACGGCGTGCTCCAGGCCCAGGCTGCCTATGAATATTTGCGCAAAGCTCAACCGGAGAAGCGGCCTTTTATATTGTCGCGATCGGGCTGGGCCGGACTGCAAAAGTATGCCTGGACTTGGACTGGAGATTTGACCACGAGCTGGGCTTCCCTACGCCAGACCATTCCGACGGTGCTGAACTTGGGCCTTTCTGGCATTCCTTACAGTGGCCCCGATATTGGTGGTTTTATCGGCAATCCGAGCCCAGAGCTCTATCTGCGGTGGTTTCAATTGGGCTGCTTTATGCCCTTCTGTCGGACCCATGGCAGTAAAAAAACTAAACCCAGGGTGCCTTGGTTCTACGGCGACAAGACCTTAGAAGTTGCTCGGCAGTTTATCGAACTACGCTATGCGCTGATGCCCTACTTTTATACGCTAGCTTGGGAATCCCACCAGACAGGCGCGCCCTTGGTGCGGCCTTTGTTTTGGCATACACCGGAAATGGAGCAGCTCTGGGACATCGAAGATAGCTTTCTACTGGGCGAAGCGCTACTAATCTGCCCGATCGTTGAATCAGCTGTTTTGGAACGATTGGTTACCTTACCACCGGGCCACTGGTATGACTTCTGGAGCGATCGCGTCGTAGCCGGGGGCCAAAACCTTGTCGTCAAAACCTCCCTCGAACAGATTCCCGTTTTTGCCCAAGCCGGGCAGATTGTCCCCATGGTGCAAGGCGATCGACTTACCTTACATCTATACTTTGACGATCGAGGATCCTGCCAAGGATCCCTATATTCCGACGATGGTGATGGCTATACCCTTGGACGTGTGGATTACTTCGACTGTGCTGCAAAAGAAGGCAAATGGTACCTGAAGTTTCACTGTGCGGGCGATCCTAAATTCTCCTACGAGCAAGTCGAGATCGTTCTCCATGGGCTTGAATTGGAAGCGGTTTGGATGGGCGATCGTTTGCTTGATGCAGCCCCATCCAAGTTCACGATTCAGGCCCTCGAAACGGTCAGTTTTACGGGTCGCCTAACAATTGGTTCTTCAATGGTTTGACTATAGGATTCTAGTTGCGGGGCAAACAAAAAGCGGTGAGGGTAAAATCCCCCACCGCCCACTCATTGGTTTCTATTCCTCGTTTACATAGCGCGGCTAAACCTCGGTAGATTCATTGCCCATGGGCGAAACAAACTCCCGCAACACGCTAATCTGCTCAGAGTGGTCCAAGGATTGGAGCTGTTGCATGCATTGTTCTGCATCATTTTCCAAGATGTAGTCTTCGGGCATGGGGATGATTTCGGTGCGATCCATACCCTGGGCCAGTAGGTACCAGAAAAGGAGTTTTGTAGTGTCGCTAAGGGACCCGTATTCGCGGCTAACGGCCACGTCCTTGCCTTCAATGATATCGCGCTGGACCATGAGCTGTTCTTCGTGGCCCATGGATAGAACTTGCTTGAAGAGTCCTTCAGCGATTTCAGGAGAGGCCTTAGAAGCACCTGGGGCAGCGGGCGTAATCGATTTGCCAACTTCCTTATAAACATACCAGAGCATTGCCAGCTTTTGATCGGTTGAGATCGCGGTAAAGCTAGTGACTATTTCGGGATGAACGGTGGGGGTTGCAGTGGTCATTATATTTCTCCTTATGTTTATCCATTCTCGGCCTCACTCACATTAATGTGGTCCCAGGCACAATGACACTCTCTTTAGAGAGAGCTTGAAATCTGCCCAAAGATAGAGTCAGATTAGTTTTTTTTGTGGTTTTCTTACTAGAAGTGAACTATACAAATTTGACAATCCTCACAGGTTAAATGGGCCTTAACGAAGGATCGGAGTCCTGTAGGGACGGTGTTTGATTAGCCTGCAATTGATTCGCAGGCGTTCCGTGACGCCCATAGATCACCCCGCCATTTATGCTTCAATCGTTACTGCATAAAAACACCGCGAATGAATTGCGGGCTATTCGAGCCGTCCCTACAGGACTCTGACTGGTTGCTGTGGTGATTGCATTTAAGAGTACATGGTAAGCGGTCGATCCCGCCTGACAGCTATGAACCCCCCTAATTTTCATCTAGAGACAACTGACCTCGAAACGGCTTGGATTCACGAACCCGTGATCAGTAATTATTTTCTGAAGCTCAATCAAGGTGACTTCAGCGCTGTAGCCCAACTTTTTGCCGACCAGGGATGCCTATGCCCACCCTTCCAGGCTGAAATTTGTGGGCGGCAAGCTATCTACGACTATCTTTTAGCCGAAGGACAAGGAATGACGGCGATACCGAAGTCTGGCTCGATCGAACTACTTCAAGACGGCGGCACCACCCATCAATTGGCTGGACAGGCGCGCACAGCCCTATTCACCGTCAATGTCGCTTGGAGGATTGACCTAAATCCCGCCAAACAAATCACCTCTGTCACGGTCAAGCTATTGGCCGAATTGCCGGAACTATTGGGGTTCCGTCGCTAATCTAACGTTGTCAAACTTTTCTAAGAGTCGATTATGCAAGGAATCACCGGAAAAACAGCACTCATTACAGGTGCCAGCTCAGGCATTGGCCAGGCGATCGCCCTACGTCTCGCCCAGGAAGGCGCTAATGTGGTAATTAACTACCGCAGCGATCCGGAGGGTGCCGAATCCACCCAGGCAAAGATCCATGAGATCTACCAAGCCACACCAGCGAATGGCGCAAAGGTCATGACCTATATGGTGGATGTATCTGACTATGACCAAGTTAGCAAGATGTTCGATCACCTAGAGGAGACCTTCGGGCTAGTCGATATTGTCATCAATAATGCTGGGGTGCAGATTGAATCGCCCTCCCACGAAACGGACGTTGGGGCGTTTCAAAAGGTTTTAAACATCAACTTAAATGGGCCATACTTCTGCTCGACCCGTGCCATTCGCCATTGGCTCGATCGCCAGGCCCCTGGGGTGATCATCAATGTTTCCAGCGTCCATGAGCTAATTCCTCGCCCCCAATATCTTTCCTACGCAGTCAGCAAAGGCGGCCTCAACAACTTGACCAAAACCCTCGCCTTGGAATACGCCAAACATGGGATTCGGGTTAATTCGATCGGCCCTGGTGCCACTCAGACCCCCATTAATACCTGGCATGATGAGGCCGACGAAATGGAGGAATTAGCTAAGCATATTCCCATGGGTCGTGTGGGTACCCCGGCAGAAATGGCAGCTTCAGTGGCCTTTCTGGTCTCCGATGAGGCAAGTTATATCACGGGCCAGACATTATTTATTGACGGCGGATTAACGCTTTACCCTTCCTTTGAATCTCCCTGGACCTAGGTTTGGTAAAACATCAGCAGTCTTACTTTAGAACAGCGACCAATCTGTCTTTAGTGTGAATCTTTGCGTTATCGGTGTTTGTTATAGTTTGAGGCACAATCACCGCCAGCACAATCACCGCCATAGCCCACCAGCCCCTTTAACTATGACCACCGAAATCAAAACCCATTCGGCCACCATGGCCCAGATGATTCAGACACCGCCTGGACCCATTCCCCAGCCACCGCCTGAAATACCGCCTCAACCATCGCCCAATCCCACGCCTCAACCGCCGCTTGAACCCATTCCTGGCAATGTTCCTGAACCGCCTGTTCCCCAACCTACGGTTGCCTAACCCAAAACCATGAGTGAAAAAGCCCCCCAGCAGCCCGTTCCGCCGTTCCACGAGACCAATGCCGATACGCCAGCCCTAGGCGGCGGTTTGCCTGTGGTCAAATACTGGGCCGAGCATACCCTCTCTTCCGAGGGGCCAGCCCTTTGGAAAACGCTTTTGCACAATAGCGCCTGTCTATCCTGCTCCTGGGGTACGGGAGGGCAAAAGGGGGGCTTTACCAATGAAGCCGGAGAAAAGGTGCAGCGCTGCATGAAAAGCGTTGAAGCAATTTCCAGCGAACTTAAGCCCGGTATCCCGATCGGCTTTTTCGAACGGTTCACTATTTCGCAACTCCAACAGTTAGATTCACGCGGTGCCGATCGCCTAGGTCGATTGAGTTATCCAGTCATCCTGCGAGCGGGCAGGCCCTACTACGAGCGAATTTCCTGGTCAGAGGCCCTGGATATTGCCACTGCGGCCTTTCAAAAAGCGCCGGAGCGGGTGGCATCCTATAGCTCGGGGCGATCGTCCAACGAATCCGCCTACATTCTGCAGTTGATGATCCGTGCCCTCGGATCTAACAATTTGGCCGACTGTTCAGACATGTGCCATGCGCCCTCGACGACTGGACTGAAGGAAGTCCTGGGAACCCAGACCTCAGTAGTTAGTTTAGAAAGTCTGAAGGAAACGGACTGCGTGGTTTTGGTCGGTTCTAACTGTTCCTACAACCAGCCGCGCCTGATGAATGAGCTGATCAAACTGCGCGACAAGGGCAAACAGATCATCGTGATTAATCCCATGATGGAAATTGGCCTAGTCAAATTTGGTTCGCCTTCGTTCCCGGCCAAATCCCTAGTTCAGGGTTCTGACATTGCTAATCTCTACCTTCAACCCATTCCCGGCAGCGATGTGGCATTGTTTGTCGGCATTCAGAAATCACTGATCGAGCGCAACTTGATCGATTTGGACTACCTGCAAGCCCATACCGAAGGGGCCACCGCCGTGATTGAGCAGGCTCGATCGACCGACTGGCAGACCATCACCTCTACCTGCGGCGTTTCCCAAGCTGAAATTAAAGCTGCCGCGACGATCATTGGCAATGCATCCAGTGTGGTATTTGCCTGGGGCATGGGCGTCACCCAGCATCAAAACAGCGTCGATAACGTGTTCAGCATTTGCAATACTGCACTAATGACAGGCAACATCGGCAAAACCGGAGCTGGGGTCATGCCCGTCCGAGGCCATTCCAACGTCCAAGGCTTTGGATCCATGGGGGTGACTGTCCACCTCAAGCAGGAAATCCAGCAGGCGTTGGAAAGGCTTCTCGATCGTCCCCTTAGCCGAGTGCAGGGTTATGACACGCGATCGCTAATTGAAGCAGCGGATGCTGGAAAGGTGGATTCACTGCTTTGTCTAGGGGGCAATCTGTATGCGGCCAATCCCAACAGCAACGAAGCCAAACGCGCCCTTGGCAAAATCGAAACCGTCATCTACATGGCCACAAAACCCAACCTGGGCCACTTCCACGGCCTCGGCAGCCAGCAAACCCTGATTTTACCCGTACTCAACCGCTTCGAAAATCCCCACAAAACCACGGTCGAATCAGGCAACAATTTTGTGCGGCTTAACGATGAAGGTCAGACCCACCTAAAAGAGGCTGACCTCAAACCAGAGATCACCTTTTTAGCAGAACTGGCCCATCGGCTCCATGGGGACCAGCCGATCGATTGGCGCAGACTCCAGGACCCCGAGTACGTACGGCGGTTAATTGCCCAAACCATTCCTGGCTATGAAAAAATCGGGGAAATCGATCGCACTAAAAAAGAGTTCACGATCGGCGGACGTATTTTAGACCAGCCCAAATTCTCTACGCCCTCGGGCAAGGCCGCCCTTTTCGTTACTCCCCTACCCGATCTAAGCCTGCCTGGGCCTGAGTCCTTTGGCATTCTGGCGGATCAACCCGGAATTGTCTTAGCACTCATGACGGGCCGCAGCTACTCCCAACACAATACGGTTGTCTACCAAATTGGCGATCAGTATCGCGGTATGCCCCACCGCAACTGCATTTTGGTGAATCGCCTAGATGCGCAACATCTGGGAGTGGCGGAGCATGGCTTAGTGACGGTGCGGGGGGATGTGGGGCAGCTGGAAAAAGTCGAGGTGATCTATGGCGCGGTGCGCCCTGGGGCAGCTTTGATGTTCTATCCAGAGGTCAATGTCATATTCAGCGCCAAAAATGAGACGCGATCGGGCACTCCAGCCTACAAGCGCGTCCCCGTTTGCGTTTACAGCCCAAATGCGGCCCTCTCACTGGTCAGTTGATTAGCCAGTTGATTGGCAAGTTGATCGCCGCCTAAAGTTACGTTCATTCCTTTAACGATTCAACATGGAGACTAGTTATGACGACTAATAGCACGATGGAATATCAGCCGAAGCCTAACCAAGCCAAGAATATGGGTCTTGGGGTCAGCATTCTGGCGATCGTATTGGGTATTGCTGCGATTTTACTCCCTAGCTTCAGCACGCTTGTTGTTGAGAGCTGGCTGGCGTTCATTCTAATTAGCGTCGGTACGGGTAATACCTTTTATGCGATCAAAAATCGGCCTGAGGGGTTTGGCTGGCAGATCTTTTTAGGAATACTATATATCGGCACTGGCATTCTACTCTTTGTCAGCCCCTTGGGTGGGGCGCTCACACTGACATTGCTATTGGGTAGTTTTTTCCTAACCGAAGGGGTGTTCGAGTCCATTATGGCCTTCAAACTGCGGCCCCAGAAAAATTGGGGTTGGGTTTTAGCCAATGGGATTATTACGCTCAGTCTGGGCCTGTTGGTCTGGTTGGGCTGGCCCCAGGATGCATTTTGGACCATCGGCACCCTAGTCGGTGTTAGTGTCCTCTCTACGGGCATATCCCGTTTGATGCTGTCGCGCCATGCCACTACGACACCCATGCCTCCGATTCTTCCTGATGATTCTATCTAGGTATTAGGCCACCAAGATTTTAAAACCCCGATTAAACTTAGTTTAATCGGGGTTTACTTTTGGATCGAAATTAACGATTAGCTCTGGCTGGCGGCAGCCTGTAGATTTTGCTCCGGTGTCCAAACCACATCGTCGCCCGTGCCAAAATGACCATCAAACTTCGTGACTCTGACATCTCCTAGCACCTTAACTTGACAGGCAAGTCGTCGATCGTGGTGCTGAGAATGGGGTGGAATAGCCGTTCTTAGCTTTTCAAATTCCGTTGGTTCCGAAACCATGCCTTCCACTTTCACGAGGCAACTGCCACAACTGCTATGACCATGACAGTTCAGAAGTTTAGCCGCGCCATTATAAAGGTCGATTTCACGTTTAAGCAATGCTTCTCTCAGGTTGGCCTCGTAGGCTACGTCAAACGTTTTTCCCTGGGCAGTAATCTTCGGCATACAATTTCTCCTTCAAAATGTTAGATTTTTTCGATCGACCCTAGGCCGCTTTCCGAATTGACGTATCATCCGGCTCAACGGATTGGATTAACTGCCTAGAGGCCTCTTGGGTACTAATGAGTGCCCAGCCTGCCTGACGCAAACTCTGATAGGTCGCCCAGCCCTTAGAACCTCCAGGAATACGATAGTCTGGTACAGAAAATGGGAACGAACTGTAGAGGCGCCAGGGTTTGCTTGCATCTAGACGCAGATGCAAACTATGGGCCGTGGCCCCAAAGGGTCTTAACCAACACATTTGTCCAGAGGCTTGGGTTGTGGATTCATTCATAGGGCACCATCCTGAAGTAATTTAGTGAATCTGGTATGAAACTAGGCCTATTTATCGGCCTTCGCCCTGACTCTTGGGAGGATTCATACTGTCCGGAGCCATTTGATCGCTTGGAGTAGCCCCCTGGGGAGCGGCTGGACTAGCAGGGGCCTGGTTGGTTGGGGCAGGCGCGGAATTGCTAGGCGCTGCGGGAGCGGTTCTTGTAGAACCCGAGGATGGGCGATCGGCCAACCCCGGAGAAGGCGCAGCACTGGAAGTCGATGGAGCAGCCTTAGGTACAACGATCACCTGGGGCGGCGGGGCGGGCTTTTCGATCGTGCGCTCAATAATCGTTGTTTGTTTTGCTGGGGCGGTCGGGGCAACGCTGGATGTAGGCGATGCGGGGGCAGTGGTGGGACTAATGCTCGATGGCTGCTCCGTGGCAGGCAGATCGCGGTTGGCGTAGGCCCATACCGCAAAACCTAAACCCACAGAAAATGCCAAAACGCTGCCGATAATTGCACCGCTGGCTAGACCATTGGTTTCGGCGGCACGTTCGCGCTCATACTGGGTCCCTTTCACGTTAGTTTGTCCTTCGACATATCCGTCGCGATAGGAACGTTCGTTCTTGGTGACAGGCCTGCCGTTGATGCCATCCACCCCATCAATGTAGTCGGTTCTAGGCGCGTGATCCTTGGCATTTTGCTTTTCCGTACTCATGAGCTTGGATCTCCTGATTGTGAATAGGATTTTCCTACTCGCTATCATAGTCAGGGCAAACTTGAACTCGAATCTGCTAGAAGGAATAGTTTCTCTAATCAAAAGTAATGTAAAAAGCACCGCCTAAATGGAGATGATTTTCAATAGAGCCATAGCCGACAATTCTAGGGCAAATCCTATTCTCTCAAACCATGCAGACCACAGAATTTAGACCCACCCCCGACGAAATGAAACCGCTCCAGTTGGACTATCCCGCCAGTCAGCGGGACATGGACCCCCAGCCCGACTCTGATCTGTCCAACTATACCCCAGCCCATAAGCTGCGCGGCAAGGTAGCCCTGATTACTGGTGGCGATTCTGGCATTGGGCGGGCGGTGGCGATCGCCTACGCCATGGAAGGCGCGGATGTGGCAATTCTCTACAATGTAAACGACCAAGATGCCGACGATACGAGCAAAATGGTTGAAGCAAAGGGGGGAAAATGTCTCAAATTAAAACTAGACGTGCGGGACTCCGATGCCTGCAAATCCGCAGTGGAGCAAACCATTGAGGCCTTTGGCGCGATCAACATTTTGGTGAATAACGCTGCCTACCAAATGTGCCAGACGAATTTCCTAGAAGTCACCGATGAGCAATTCCGGCAAACCATGGAAACCAACATTTTTGGTTACTTCTACATGGCGAAAGCAGCAGTACCCCAGATGAAATCAGGCGACGTCATTATTAATACGGGCAGCATCGTTGGGAAAATCGGCAAGGAGTTCTTAATCGACTACGCTGCCAGCAAAGGGGCTGTCCATTCCTTCACGAAGGCGCTGGCCCTGAATCTAGCCGAAAAGCAAATTCGAGTGAATTCCGTTGTACCAGGCCCCGTTTGGACTCCCAATATCCCCGCGACGATGCCCGTTGAGATGGTGGAGAAGTTCGACAGTGACAGCGCCTTGGGCCGGGCGGCTCAGCCAGAGGAACTGGCCCCGGCCTATGTGTTTTTAGCTTGCACGGATAGCAGTTTTGTCACGGGGTCCCTGCTTGATGTTACGGGTGGACAGCTTTCCAGCTAAATCTCGATCGATCGCCCATTCCCACCACCTATTAGGAGAACCCAAATGTTTTTACAAGAGAAAGAAACGGGCAACCTTGTCAAAATCATGGATGTTGCGGTTTTGTCCAATCCCACGGAGCCAGATGTGGTCGTGCGTTCCCAGCAAGGCGAGGAGGAACAGGACCCGGAGCCTGTCCCTAAGCAAGGCTTGATTTTTCCCTCTGGCGAATCATTACCGCGCTGCTGGCTAGATGCCAACTATCGAACCGCTTGATGTTGTGAAACTATGACAATAACTGCGTTTGACCATTAAGAGAGACCGCGCGTTATGCTGTTCTCTCTCTTAATAGAGAGGCATTCCAAACAGCTCCAACCTACTATATTGAACATGAATACAGAGGGCAGAAGATGTTTTGCCAATATCTGGTTCGCTTCGATCTACTCGATCGAATCCTCAGATTCAATCAGTCCTGCTACAACTCTCTCTCGACCGTCTTCAAAGCTATCAGCTGCAACTTCTTGTAAACCTCCGGAGAATCCATCATGTACACATCTACTGAAACCCGCGCCGCTGATCAAGACCGTAACCGTTGGGTTTGGGGTTTTACACCCCAGGCTGAACTCTGGA
Organism: Alkalinema sp. RU_4_3; assembly: GCA_012031975.1. Taxonomy (GTDB): domain Bacteria; phylum Cyanobacteriota; class Cyanobacteriia; order Leptolyngbyales; family Leptolyngbyaceae; genus JAAUSA01. Next base: position 11,656 of record JAAUSA010000114.1, read on the forward strand.
ACGGGCGCTTTGCCATGATTGGCTTTGTGTCGGCACTCCTGACTGAAATGGTCTATGGTCAAGGCACGTTGCATTTCTTGGGCCTCATGTAACTGGCGGGCAATTCAGGGGGGAACTGGGCCATCTGGTTTCTCCCTGGCATTAGATTCAAATCACTTATATATTGCTCTACAAACTGGCGATCGCCCCTTGTAATTATCGATATACCATGAATCATTACGATATCATCATTGTGGGCACGGGAGCAGGCGGCGGTACCTTAGCCTATGCCCTCGCCGCCACAGGCAAACGCATACTCATGCTCGATCGCGGCCATCGCATTCCCAATGAACCGGATAACTGGAATCCCCGCTCAATCTATATGGACGGTAAATACCAAACCAGCGAAACCTGGGAAAGGATGACGAAGGTACGCTCAAACCCGCACTCTACCATCGGGTGGGCGGCAATACTAAGGTCTATGGCGGTGCCCTATTTCGGCTGCGGCTTGAGGACTTCCAGGAAATCCAACACTACGATGGCGCCTCTCCGGCCTGGTGTATTTCCTACGACCATCTAGAGCCCTATTACACCCAAGCAGAGCACCTCTATAAGGTGCATGGCAAGCGAGGTATTGATCCGACGGAACCCTACATCGCAGCGGACTACCCTGCACCGCCTATTCCCCACAGCGATCGCATTGCCCAGGTCGAACAGCAGTTGCATCAGCAGGGATTGCAACCCTTCTCTTTGCCCATGGCGCTTGACTATAGGGGGCGCAATTCCAGTCCCGCCTGCATTTTGTGCGGCACCTGCGACGGCTATCCCTGCCAAATTAATGCCAAGGCCGATGCCCAGACCTGTTGTGTCGAACCTGCCTTGCAGTATAAAAACGTCACCCTAATCGAAGGGGCAAAAGTAAACAAGCTGCTCACTAACAGCGGGGGAACAGCGATCACCGCCGTCGAAGCGACCTGGGAAGAAGGATTACGGCAGAACAGTGAGCAATTTACCGCCGATATTGTGGTGGTTTCCTGTGGTGCGGTTAATTCTGCGGCGCTGCTCTTACAGTCAGCTAACGATCGCCATCCCCAAGGCCTCGCCAACAGCTCTGGCTTAGTCGGTCGAAACCTGATGCGGCACAATCTCAGCAAGCTCTATGCCCTAGGACTGCAAGCGAATCCTTCTAAGTTTCAAAAAACCCTAGGGATCAACGATTTTTACCATGGTTCAGACACCGACGATTTCCCCCTAGGCCATATACATTTGATGGGCAAACACAGCTGGGAAATGATGCGCCCCGATCTGCCTAAGATAATCCCCCAGCCCCTACTCAAATTGATGGCAAGGCAGTCGATCGATTGGTGGGTACAAAGTGAAGATCTACCGGATAGGAACAATCGGATCACGGTCGATCGCCAGGGGAAAATCAAAGCCCAATACCAGCCCAACAACCTAGAGGCCCACAAACGCCTGAAAGCTAAGTTCAAATCGGTCCTGCGAGAAATCGGTATGCCTCTGGTGATTGATTTTGAAGTTCCCTTCAAGGTTTTGAACCACCAAGTAGGCACCTGTCGATTTGGCGATGAGGCTAGTCAGAATGTGCTCGATCGCAACTGCCGCGCCCATGATCTTGATAACCTTTATGTTGTAGACGCCAGTTTCTTTCCGTCCAGTGCTGCCATCAATCCATCCCTAACCATCATCGCTAATGCCTTGCGTATAGCTGACCATCTAAAGAATCGCTTGAATATCCGTAGCAAAGAGAAAGAACTTATTTCGCGGCGACAGGATGGTTTGGTCGCCTAGATCTATAGGGATAGATTCTTTCAAATCACAACACTCCTTTAGGCAGAAGGCCAACTCAGTTAAAAGCCCTACTATGTTGGTGTTGAGGTTGAAAGACCACCACTAATTCAGGAGATACATTATGAGTCTCGAAGATAAAGCAAAAGCAGTGGCCAAAAATCTTGAAGGTAAAGCTCAAGAGGTTGTGGGCAAGGTAACGGGTGATAAGAGTGATGAAGCCGCTGGTAAAGCCAAGCAGGCCGAAGCCTCTGGTCGTCACGCCGTTGAAGATGCAAAGATGGCATCAAGAAAGCCTTGGACTAACGGCTATTACGCGTCTGGCTAACTGTTAGAAACTTGCCCCCTCATGTGTGACTACATGCGGGGGCAGTTTTTTGATTGTTTCGGGAAAGTCTACTTCTTTAGAGATAGTGACACTTGATTGAAATCTCTTCCTAAAAGTACAATACACCACCGAGCCAAATCGATAGACTGACTAACATATCTGTACTCCAATCTTCAAAAAGGCAAACAACATGGGTATCATTACTTGGATTATTTTGGGTTTACTGGCAGGCGCGATCGCCAAAGCCGTCTATCCAGGCCGACAGGGCGGCGGACTGCTCTCCACCATGGTATTGGGCGTTGTGGGCGCATTTCTCGGCGGCACGCTGCATTCCCTTCTGTATACGGGCTCCCTACAACTAGTTGGCACCAGCTTGACTGTTTCAGGAGTCGCCTTGGCTGTGCTTGGTGCGATTATTGCCATCATGATTTGGCAGTTCAGCCAGCGCTCGGCCTAACACCTATTCACATCACATCAACGGAACCAGAACTATGCCTAGACTCGTCGGGAAGAAACCCAACTATAGTTTAATCGTGTTACCGATCGTAGCCCTTGTAGCCCTTGGTGCCGTAGCTGCCAAGCTGGAATATATGGGTACGATCGATGTGGTTCCGGAATTCGGGCGCGATCGACTCCGGAACTAAAGAATTAAGCTTTCAATAAACAGGAGAATTGTCATGCGGAAAGGGACTGATTTAATTGGCAAACCCGTCATTGACTATGAATGTGGTTCGCAACTAGCAACGGTCAAGGATCTAATTTTTAGCCAGGAGCAGGATTCTCTTCTGGCTTTGCTAACCGAAGAGGCAGGTTGGTTCCGGGGCGGCAAGATAGTCCCGGTTAATCATATCCTGGCGATCGGCGCAGATGGCATTATTGTCAAGTCATCCGAATCTATTATGCCAGTTAAGCAAGCGCCTGCCATCAAGGAACTTATCGACAAAAAGAACATCCTACGGGGCACTCAAATTATTACTTTGAGTGGTCGCAACCTGGGTAGAATGGTCGATCTGTATTTCAATACCAGTACAGGTGTTGTGGAGGGCTATGAAGTTTCGGGTGGGCTATTTGCTGATGCCTATACGGGTCGATCGTTCGTGCCAACCAGCAAGACCTTCCGAATTGGCCAGGACTTTGCTTTTGTTCCCAATAATGTTGTCGAACTGATGGAAGAACAAGTCGGCGGCCTCAAAGCTGCCATGATAGCCACGGGAGAGAAGGCGCAATCGTTCGCTCAGCAGGCTGGCGAGAAGGCCCAGGAGCTCGGGACTGCTACTTCGGAGAAATTTAGCGAAGTTCAGAACCAGGCCTTGGCGGCTATCACCGATGCAGTGGTTACGCCAGAACAGCAAAAGAAATTTGTTGTGGGCCGGACTGCTAATTCTGATGTGTATTACCAAGACGGTGCTCTTTTTCTGGAGGCTGGTGATGTAGTCACTGAATCAGAGGCGGAAGAAGCTCAAACCTTGACTATTTTAGATGCGCTTTATCGCGCCACAGGCGGCGATGTTGTTGCAATGGCGACTAGCAAAGCGAGTCATAGGGCTGAAGAACTGAAGCAAGCAGCCTCAGACAGACTAGAAAAAGCAACAACTAAGGCCCAATCCGCCGCCGCCACCTACACCATTGAAGAAACCCTGGGCCGCCGGGTTCGATCGATGGTCTACAACAGCGACGGCGAAGTGATCGCAGCGATCGGTCAAATCGTCAACTATGAGACGATCGAAAAAGCTCGCCAATACCATCAGGAAAGGGCTTTAATCAACGCGTCAGGGCTTTCTGTCACAGATGCGGTTAAATCCCAGTCCAATATTGCAGCTCGCCAGGCGGGCGGCCAAGCCCGCGAACTAGGCGAACAGGTTCAAACCCAAGCCAGCCAAGCTTTAAATTGGGCCAAGAGCAAAGCAGACAGTCTTGTCTATCACAGTGGCCAAGCCATCGAAGACCAGCGCATCAAAGGTGCCCTAGGCCGTCCGGTCAACCGGGTAATCCTTGACCC
>JAAUSA010000115.1 GCA_012031975.1 Alkalinema sp. RU_4_3
TGGGCTCGCTGCGCCCCCATCCTGCAGGTCAAGCATGAGCCAGACCATCCCTGAGAGCGTCCTGCCGCCCCTCTTCGCCCGCTGGCTGGAGCACCTCCTGCCCGCCGGCATCCCCGAGGAGAAGAAGGCCACCTGCGGGCGCTGCGCCATGCTCGCCCACCCCGGCGAAGACCGAGATCCCGCCATGCTCCATGGCGATGATTGCGGATCAACTCCTGAATCAAGACGGTCTTGCCCACCCCCGCGCCCCCGAACTTCGCCAAACTCGCCGACGAAAACCTCACCCTCTACCGCCGCGCCCTCCGTCGCAAACTCACCGGGAACACGATCGGCAACGTGATCACAGGCGCACTCGGCTACGCCCTCACGGGCGGCCTCCTCGGCCCCCTCACAGCAATACAGAGCAGCGCCGTCCTCCTCCAAGGGGAATCAGCCCTGGGCGATCGCATCACCAAACAAGCCAAAAAAGCGCTCACCTTAGTAGACGACAAAGAAACCAACGAATACATCACAGAGATTGGTACAAAACTCGCTAAAATTGCCGGACGAGAAGACTTCAAATACGAGTTCTACATCGTCAGAGATGAAAACTTAAACGCATTCGCCCTGCCCGGCGGAAAAGTATTTATCAACGCAGGCGCGATCGCCAAAACCACCTCAGAATCAGAACTTGCCGGACTCCTCGGCCATGAAATCTCCCACGCCGTCCTCGGCCACAGCCTCCAACTGATGAGTCGCGGCAACCTCACCGCCAGCATCACCCAATACATCCCCTACGTCGGCGGCATCGCCGAAGGGGTCATCGTATCGAGCTACAGCCGCGACATGGAGCGCCAAGCCGACGCCCTCGGCACCCGACTGATCGCCTCCGCTGGCTACGCTCCCGACGGCGTATGGAACCTGATGCAAAACCTTCAGAAGGAAGAAAAAGCCAAGGATCGCGCCGCCCCACCCACCTGGATCTCCAGCCACCCCGCCGGATCAGAACGGTTGGTAAACATCGAAACCCTCATCGTCCAATCCGGCTACGATCGCAACACCTTCGAAGGCGTCGATCGCCACGACAAATTCCGCCGCAAAATGAACGCCCTCATCCAAGAAGACCTCAAAAAGAAAGAAAAAATCAAAGACAACCGCCCCGACAGCAATCCCACCCCATCACCCAGCCCCACGGTTCAAACATCACCCACCCCATCACCCACAACACAAACCACCCCACCACCGTCAACTCCCTGATACAGGATCGTCATACCGATCGAAGGATTGCTTGTTATGGTGGGAAGAGATACCCCACCTAACCTGAGTCCATGGCACGTTCTATTCGACGATTTTTGGCGCGATCGCTGCGATCCCTCACCCTCGCCTTCATCTTCATCTTTTGCAGTTGGAGCTACGTCCACGCCATCGAACCCAACTGGCTCGATCTAAAAACCGTGGACCTCACCCTGCCCCACCTTGGCCGTGAATTCGAAGGCTACAAAATCGTCCAGCTCACTGATATTCACGCCGATCGCTGGATGACCGAAGAACGCCTGGGCCGCATCGTCGAAGAAGTCAACCGTCAAAACCCCGACCTAGTCACCCTCACCGGAGACTACGTCACCAAAGCCGCCCCAACCTACGGCCCCAACCTACGTGCCTTCCGCAACCTCAAAGCCAAGGACGGATCCCTCGCGGTGCTAGGCAACCACGACCACTGGTCCGACCCCAAAATCCTCGTAGACATCCTCAAAGAAGTCGGCGTCACTGTCCTGCACAACGAAGTCAAATCCATCGATCGCCCCAGCAGCCAACTCAACATCGCAGGCGTCGGCGACGTTTGGGCACAGCAGGATGACCTGCCCAAAGTCCTCAGCACCCTCCCAGAGCAAGGCGCATCAATCATGCTGGCCCACGAACCCGACTTCGCCGACGAAACCGCCCCCACCAAGCGCTTCGACCTCCAGCTCTCCGGCCATTCCCACGGCGGCCAAGTTCACATCCCCTTCATGAAGCGGGTTCTCCCACCCCTAGGCAAACTCTACCCCGCAGGCCAATACCAAGTCGGCGAGATGATCCAATACACCAGCCGAGGCATCGGCGTCGCTGGCCTGCGCGTCCGCCTCAACTGCCGTCCCGAAGTCACCATCCTCCGCCTCCACACCCCCACCGCCTAGACCCAAAACTTCCACAACCATGGAACCCCACCAACCTACAACCGATCGCCAAGCCCCACCAAATCCGCCTGACTCATCTCCACCTGCTCACCAGTATCCAACCATTTCACCTGCGCCATACCCGACGACGCTTCACTCTCCCCCCAAAATCACACAAACCCGCGCCCCCGATCGATCCGCCCGCCCAAACTGCTTATTAAACGCACTCCCACTGAGATCCATCTCCACCTTCAGCCCCGTCGATCGCAACTTCTGCGCAATCCCCAGCGCCTGGGCCTCGGCCTTTTCTCCCCGCGACACAATATAAACATCCATCGCGCTACCAGGAGCCGATCGCAACTCCTGCAACAGCCCAATCAGCCTTTCCAACCCGATCGCCCAACCGATCGCTGGCGTCTCCGGCCCGCCCAGCTCCTGCACCAACCCGTCATAGCGACCGCCCCCACCCACGGCCCCAAACCGCACCGACTGAAACTCAAAGGCCGTGTGACTGTAGTAATCCAAACCCCTTACCAGCTTAGGGTTGATCTCATACTGAATCCCCAGATCCGTCAACAAACTCAAAACACGATCGAACCGCTGCTGCGACTCCACCGACAGCGACGTCCCCAATAGCGGCGCAGCCTGCAAAATCTCCTGGGTCCGCTCCACCTTGCTATCCAAGATCCGCAGCGGATTGCGCGTCAGACGGTCCTGGGAATCGGGATCCAGCTCCTCTTTGTAAGGCGTCAAATAATCCACCAGCGCCGCCCGGTAACTCACCCGGTCCTCCTTCGTCCCGAGAGAATTCACCTCCAGCCGAATATCCACCAGACCCACCGCCGCCAGAATATCCATGGCCAGGGCGATCGCCTCCGCATCCGCCCGCACCGCCGCCGTACCCAGCATCTCCAACCCCAACTGGTGGAACTGCCGCTGCCGCCCCGCCTGGGGCCGCTCATAGCGGAACATCGGCCCGACATACCACAGACGCTGCAAGCCCCCGACCCCATGGAGTTTATTGCCAATGTAGGAGCGTACCACCCCGGCTGTGCCTTCAGGACGCAGCGTTAGGGAGCGATCGCCCTTATCCATAAAGCTATACATCTCCTTCCCCACCACATCCGTCGCCTCCCCAATCCCCCGCTCAAACAGCTCCGTCGGCTCAAAAATCGGTGTCCGAATCTCCAGACAAGCCGCCCGCCCCAAAATCTCCCGCGCTGTCTGCTCCACAAACTGCCAGTACCCCACCTCACCTGGCAGAATATCCCGAGTACCCCTAATTGCCTGAATCACCACCATAAACTCTACCTCTCTTCACCAAACGCGATCATCATACTACAGGATACTACGTCACAACCTAGCCCGCTACCACCGTTAAGCCTCACTGCTCTTATAGGGCGGCAGAACACAGCAGTTCACCTCATCAATACAGACCTTACCCCATTGCAAGGCCCAGCGCACCAAAGCTACCCGGTTCTGGGTCTCCGTCTTGGTTAAGATATTACTGATATGATTATCGACGGTGCGTTTGCTGATCTCCAGCTCCAACGCAATCTGCTCATTGGTCAAACCCGCTGTCACCAGCTCAATGACCTGAAGCTCGCGATCGGATAGCGCCGACTGTGTAGGATTGGTTTGAGTATCTATATCGCTCATTTGTTACCCTTTGATGAAACCTACGTACCACTATACGCATATATACTCATTTAACTATTGTAAAGCTTCCTCGGAGGTTCTCCTAGTGTTTGGTCCAAGTTTTTCCCCCCGATCGAAATTGTGCCCGTAGGATGGAGGAAGCGCACCCAGAAATGAAGCCCGGCCAAGATCGCACTACCGCCATGACAACCGCCAATCCATCACCCACCCTCAATTGTCCCAACCCCCTGTGTCAGGCCCCCAACCCTGAGACCAACAGCCACTGCGATCGCTGTAACAACTATCTGCCCAAACGCTACCTCTGGGCCGTGGGTCTCGACGGCACCCAGCATAAACGGGGCGATCTCCTGGACAATCGCTACATCTTCAAAGAGCAGCAAATCCTCCTCGATAGCAAGCCTAGCTTTCTGCCTGATTTTCCCAAAGAAATCTATGATCCAGCCTTTCCTTACCTTGCCTTGCTAGCCTACAGACTTCAAGTCCCCCAGCCCTACGGATTGCTAAATGGAGAAATATTACTTTTAGAGTCTGCCCCCATTTATCCAGCAGGTGCGACTAATACAGAAAACCAGCGGTTAGAAGGTCACTTGATGACCTTGCTGAAGGATATTTGGTCAGAGGATAGTCTGCTTCAGCAATTGAATTATTTCTATCAGATTGTCCAGCTTTGGATCGGTGCATCGGCGCTCAAGGTGGAGCGATCGCTCATTCAGCCCAACAATATCTTTGCAGGCAACGGATTTATTCGATTGCTTGAAATCTATGAAAACCCCCAGGAATCCTTACCCCTAGTTGAGCTAGGGCATTTTTGGTTATATCGCAGTGGTTTCTCTAATATACCTGCCTTTTGGGAGAATCTTTGGACTCAAATGATCCAGGGTAAGATAAATAACCCAGATGAACTTCTTACGCTTCTGGATCATGCCATTGCCCAGGAAGAAACTAATATACCCTTCCAGGCAAAAATTGCGACCCTAACGGATCAAGGCCCTAGCCGTACAGGTAACGAAGATGCCTGTTATCCCAAAGCGAGGCATCCAGTAACCTACAGGGGTGAACTTTCTACCTGGACAACGGTCTGTGATGGAGTTGGAGGCCATGATGGTGGAGAGCTTGCCTCTAACTTGGCTATTCAGCAGATTAATGACCAAATTGAAGTACTGAACAATAAACAATATCAACCCTATCGACCCTATGAAATTGTCGATATTATTAAAAATGCTATCTCATCGGCTAACGATGCAATCTGTGAACGCAACGATATTGAAAATCGTCAGGAACGACAGCGAATGGGAACCACAACAGTTCTTGCACTGTTGAACTATCTCAATGTTTATTTTGCCCATGTGGGGGATAGTCGGGTCTATCGGATTACGCGATCGGGCTGTTACCAGCTTTCTGTTGATGATGATGTGGCTTCCCGTGAAGTCCGCCAAGGTAACGGGTTTTACCGCGATCTCAGCCATTACCCTGCTGCGGGATCCCTCACCCAAGCCCTAGGGATGAATCGTTCGATTTGGCTGAGACCTTCGATTCAGCGGTTTACAGTGGCAGAGGACTGTTTGTTTTTGCTTTGTTCCGATGGATTGAGTGACTTCGATCGCATTGAGGAATTCTGGAAACAGGAACTGGTCCCCGTACTGGATGGCAACCTCGATATTACCGATGCCTGCCAAAGGCTAATTGAAGTTGCCAATACCCGCAACGGCCACGACAATGTCACAGTTAGCCTAGTCCATTACCAACTCAACACCCCACTGGACAGTGAGAAATCGACCAAAACGACGATGGTTGCTCCGGATACTGTTCATGAGAGAGTCAAGACCGTCCAGCCGATAGCAACCCAATCCTCAAAGCTTGGATTAGGTGGTTTTTTAATGGCAGCACTGTTTATTTTTGGGGTGGGCGGTTTTTTCCTGTATCGGGCGTTGAGGCCGGGTGTGGTGGTGGAGCAACCGATGTCAACGCCTATGGCAAAGGTTGTGGTCCCTTTTAAGGTCGGGCAGTTTGTGCGGTTGCCGGATGCGGGGAGTAAAGCATTTCCGACGGGGATGCAGTTGCGATCGACGGCGGACCTGGATATCAATCAGCCGATCGCCGATGCGCTAACGGTGGCGCCAGGGACCCTATTGAAGGTCATGGCAAGGCAGGAGAGGCCAGGGCAGGAGGTTTGGCTGAGATTGCAGGTTTGCAATCTGCCGCCGAATAGTACAACGAAGGTTGGGGCGACGGGTTGGCAAAGTGAGCCTTTGGTTCAGGAGCTAGAAACCGTGACGGATCTGATGCCAGCCCAGATGGGTGACTGTGCGCCTGCCCCGCCCCCATCCCAAACACCCTCAGTTCCTCCCGGTGCACCCTAGGGCACAATAGGAAATGGGAGTTATCTGACGGTTATAGGCGCGCTTGTTTAAGTTATTGGGTTTTAAGAGGGATGGTTGCATGAGCGCTAAGGTGCCTTGTTTGAGTTTGGCGATTGACAGGTTGCGGGCGGGCAGTCCGAACCACTTTGTGATTCACGCGATTCAGGCACCCTATCGATCGGGCTATCTATTGACCGATTGCCTTTGGTCGGAGTCTCAGAACCAGGTTTGGCAGTCCTGGCAGGAGTTTTTCTCGTCCCGTGGGGTGCCGATGGTGCCCTATATCTCTGAGGCGAAGATTCCAGCGGCTCCTACGGTGGAGCCCTCTTCTGGCCAGCCGATGTCCCAGAGTATGCGGCTGATGCAGACGTTGGGTATGGAGCTGTGGCAATGGCTGGTGTCGGGATCGATTCAGGGGGTTTTGAGCCAGAGTCAGGGAATAGCCATGGGGCAGAACCGGGCGCTGCGGCTTAGGCTGGATATTCGCGATCCGGATTTGATTCCGGTGCCCTGGGAGATTATGCAGCATCAGCCGGGCCGTCCAGCGGTGTCGATGAGTCAGAATATTCTGTTTAGTCGGACGACGAGTGATGTGGATACCCTGGAGGTGTTGCGATCGGATCAGTCGCTCCATGTGTTGATTGTGCTGGGGGAGGACAGTCATCCGGAGGGGCAACGGGTGGCTTCTGGAGCGGCCTTGCGGCTGAATCAGGAGGCCCAGGCGCTGACGCGGCTGCTGACGAGTTCGACCCAGTTTGGGGGGATGGCGCCCTGTACGGTGGATACGCTGGTGCAGCCGACGTCGAGTGAGCTGGTCCAGGCGATTCAGTCGGAGCGCTACAATGTGATGCTCTATGCGGGCCATGGGATGCCTGCTCCCGATGGTGGGATGCTGTTTTGCGGCCCGATATGGCGATGAATGGGACGGAGCTGGCCCAGTTGTTGACGCGGGGGAAGGTGAAGTTGGCGGTGTTTAATGCTTGCTGGGGGGCGCAGCCGGATCAGCAGGGTCATCAGCCGATTCCCCGGAGCAGTCTGGCGGAGGTGCTGCTGCACCATGGGGTGCCTGCGGTGCTGGCGATGCGGGAGTCGATTACGGACCAGGAGGCGATTAGTTTTATTCAGAGTTTTTGTGCAGGCGTTGGCGGAGCGGCGATCGATTGACCAGGCGGTGGCGATCGCTCGGCAGCAGTTGCTCACCCTGTTTAAGTTCAATCAGCAGGCTTGGACGCTGCCTGTGCTGTATATGCATCCGGATTTTGATGGGGAGCTGATTCAGCCGTTGATTGAAAACCGGACTCAGATTCCGATGCCGGCGTCGGCGGTGGTAGCTAAGCCTTGCTATGCGACCTTGCGATCGACGGTGGATAATCGCATGTGGTATATCGAGAGTGGGCTGATGCGGGTGGGGATGAGTGTGGAGAATGATGTGGTGTTGCCAGCGGGGCCGGGGGTGTCGCGCAAGCATGCGGAGATTTTCTGTCGGTTATCGCCCACGGGGGAGCAGCAGTATTTTCTACGGGATATTTCGCGCTATGGGACTTGGATATCTCAGACGAATGGTTGGCAGCAGGTGACGCAGCAGGAGGTGCCGATTCCTTCGGGGAGTAAGATTAAGTTTGGCACGATGGAGAATATGCCGCTGGAGTTTTTGGTTTCCCAGGGCTAGGCTGTCTATTGGAGATCAGGCCCCGATCGATCGCGCGTATAATGAGATAGGCGCTGATCACCGATGCTTGGGAACCCAAATCCATGTCCTATAGCCAATTCACCACTATCCGCAAGGTCAAAGAAGCCTTCAATCTCACCATTCGAGAAGGCAATGGCTTCTTCCCGGCGATCAAGCCGATCGCTCCCTCGGCTCACCTAGCCGAAACCCTGGCCGAAACTTTGCCGATTGTCTCGACCTCTGGGAGTGAAAAGGCCAGGTCGGAGGGGATTATCTACCCTGTGCTGCTGGAGGTGCGTCGGATTCTCGATCGCCAAGTCAGCCTATTTTCTGGGGAAGATTTTACGGTGGATGAATCGGTGGGGTTGAATGGGATTTGTGATTTTCTGATGACGCGATCGTCCGAGGTGTTGGAAATTGATGCACCAGCGATTGTGATTGTTGAGGCGAAGAAGACGGATCTAAAAAGTGGGCTGGGGCAATGTATTGCTGAGATGGTGGCGGCAGCGCGGTTTAATCAGGCTTCGGGGCGAGAGGTGGAAACGCTTTATGGCTGTGTGAGTAATGGGATTCAATGGCAGTTTATCAAGCTGGAAAATCAGGTTGTGACGATCGATCTGACGGTTTATCCGTTGCCGCCTGTGGATGTGATTCTTGGGATATTTGTTTGGATGATGAGAGGGGGGGCGATCGGTGGGACAGGAAGTTGATAGGGGGTAGTAATGATGGTAGGGCTCCTAATGCTGAGATTCAGCATAACGGCTGAGCTGATCTGGGTAGCCTGGAAAACCCTCCGTACAGTTACCCAACTGAAAAGCTGCTCTAGGGTTGAGGTTGAGCATTTTCCAGGAGAGCGTTGATCGATCGACCAGTGCACAATAGATCCATACCCGATCGGGGATGCGCGGTTTTTGCGGCCCATTCATGATTGGAGTTCCTGGATTTGTTTTCGAAATCGTCACGCTATGGGGAAAGGGTATGGGTGCGAGATTGCCGCTGATGATGGGCGCTTGTTTTACGGCGACCGTGACTGTGTTGGGCCTCGGCTATGCGGTGGTCAAACCGCGTCCGCAGGTGGCCAATCAGGTCGCCTCTGCCATGGGGCCGGAGAAGATGGCCTATGCAGGGAGTTGTACGACGATCGTCACGGACCCCAAGCCGCCTTTGAATGTTCGATCGAGCCCCGTGGTGGCCCCGGATAATGTGGTGGGTCAGGTGGGTAATGGCACAGTCTTGGCGGTGACGGGGCAGGACCAGCGATGGTTGAAAATCCAGTCGCCCCAGCCGGGTTGGGTCCACCGGGATCTGACGGCGACGGTTTGTGGAGGGGACCAGGCGATGGCTCCTGCCCAGAGCAAGCCCGCCAATGTACAGGTGTTTGAAAAGGCGCAGTCGCGGTTTCAGGATGGGGATTTGAAGGCAGCGGTGGCGCTTATGGGGACGATCGAGTCTGAGGACCCGCTCTATCCCCAGGCCCAGAAGGCGCTCAAGGAGATGCCCCAGCAGTGGCAACGGGCGGAAGCGCTTTACAAGACAGCGAGGCGATCGGCCCAGGCTCGGCAGTGGGACCAGGTGGTGGATACGGTGGCCCAGATGCCGGACATTCGCCATTGGCGGCAGCAGTTGACGCCGATCGTCCGGGAGGCTATTGCCCAGGAGCATGGCAGTACGGTGGCGGTGCGGCCAAGTCGTTAGGCGGAAAGCTGCCGCTGTTTTGCTTTGTCTTCTAGGCGGATGTGGAGTTCTTCTAGGTTGATTAGGCCATAGGTGTCGCGGTGCGATCGCCTCAGCCAGCGGTAGTTGCGTAGGTCCTTGAGTTTGAATAGCCAGTTGCGACGGTTGGCATGGTGGACCATGGCGAAGCTTTTTTGGTAGATGTTTTCACCATTGCCGACGGTGTAGGTGATGGCGCTGAAGGGTAGTGGGTCGAGGTTGCGGCCCTCGCGCTGGGTGGTGGTGAGGATGTCGCGGTGGTTTTTGTAATATTGGATTAGGGATTCGCGGTAGTCATTGGGGGCCAGGGGCATGGGGTGGCGGTGATAGTTGAAGATGTGGCTGCTGCCGCACCAGCGCTGGAATCCCGATCGCCGCCAGTAGATAAACCGCCGATCTTCTTCGTAGACGTAGCCACTATTGACGTACCAGCCGTTGCTTTCTTGGCGGCTGGCTATGTAGGTGCTCAGGTCTCGGTGGACCAAGTCATCGGCATCCATGGGCATCACATAGTCGGGGTCAAAGCGTTTGGCGTGGTAGAAGCCGGTGAGGACTTTTTTGACGCGATCGAGGTCTTTGTTCTTGTGGCCTGTGCCAGGCAGGGGTAAATCTACGGTGAGGTAGTGAATTTTGGCATGGTCGAAGGCAATCCTGGGCCGCTCATTGCCCACGACGATGATTTCAAACTCCTGGGATCGCTGCTGGGCAATCGATCGCAGGGTGCGTTCCAATAGGCGACAGGTGAGTGTCCATGAGTCTGCCACCCGCGTGCTTTTTAAGGGGATTACAAATACCAGCATAGGTCTGCTCAACAAGGTAAATCCATTGTGGCAAGTTACCCGCTGGCTAACCTCCGTGTTTAAGGAGAATTCATCTAAGCCTGTAACTATCTCTGCCTGGAGGCGTAGTGGGGATTATGCCTTTAGAGCGATCGCCCACTCTGCCGTTCGCGGATGCGATCGAGGCTGCCGATCGGGATGGCGGAGATGAGCTGTTTTGTATAGGCTTCCTGGGGTTCGTTGTAGATGCGATCGGCGCTGCCGAGCTCTTCGATTTCACCGCGATTCATGACCATGATACGATCGCTCATGAATTTGACAACGCTAAGGTCATGGGAAATGAAAATGTAAGTGAGATTGAATTCCGATTGCAATTCTTTCAGTAGGTTCAACACTTGAGCTTGAACTGAAACGTCGAGGGCGGAAACGGATTCGTCACAGATAATAAATTTGGGGTTTAACGCCAAAGCCCTGGCGATGCAGACTCTCTGGCGCTGTCCACCGGAAAATTCATGGGGGAATCGTTTCATCCAGGTGGGGTCGAGACCGACGCGATCGAGCAAATAAGCCGCCCGCTCCTTTGCCGTGGTTTTCGTTTTGCCATGAATTAACAACGGCTCCATGATCGCATCGCCAATGTTGATCCGAGGATCGAGCGCACTGAAGGGGTTTTGAAAGATGATTTGCATCTCTCGGCGTAGACTGCGGAGTTCGCGATCGCCCATGGCAAAGATGTCTCGCCCCTCAAAGTAGGCTTTGCCCACCTTGGGTTTAATTAGGCCGAGTAAGGTGCGTGAGAGGGTGGTTTTGCCGCAGCCGGATTCGCCGACGAGGCCCAGGGTTTCGCCGGGGTAGACGTCGAAGGAGAGGTCGTTGACGGCCATGACGTAGCGTTTGGTGCCGAGGATGCCTTTGACCGGGAAGGCGACGGAGAGGTTTTGGACCGAGAGGAGGGGTTCTTGTTTGGTTAGGGTGGTGAGGCGATCGCTCTGTTCGAGTTCGGTTTGGACGGGTAGATTGGCCATGATTTGGGCCATGTCTGTGACTTTGGGACTGATCGCAATGTCGCCATTGATGCCCGTGGTAACGTCCATGAAGTCGGAGACGGTGGGAAGGACTTTGAGCCGCTGGTCGGGGCGGGGGCGGCAGGTGAGTAGGCCCTGGGTGTAGGGGTGTTTGGGTTCGCTGAAGATGTCGAGTACGGATCCGGTTTCGACGATTTGGCCCTGGTACATGACGGCGACTTGGTCAGCGATTTCGGCAATTAGGCCCAGGTCGTGGGTGATGAAGATCATGCCCATGCCGCGTCGATCGCGCAGTTCCCGCAATAGATCCAGTACGGCGGCTTGGACGGTGACATCGAGGGCTGTTGTGGGTTCGTCGGCGATCAGCAGGCTGGGGTTGCCGGAGAGGGCCATGGCGATCATGACGCGCTGGAGTTGGCCGCCGGAGAGTTGGTGGGGGTAGCGATCGAGGGAGGCTTGTTTGCGGCGGTTGAGTTCTTGGGTTAGGTCGTTGCCTTGGAGAGCGGGGGCTTCGGCGGTGATTTGGTCCTGGAGTACGGTGTCGGGGGCGAGGACGCGGACTTCTTGGAGTAGATCGATCGCTTGGCGGCGGGCGGCGGCATCGGTGGTGTCGCTGTGCTGGCGGATGGCTTCGACGAGCTGGAAGCCGATCGTGTAGACGGGATTGAGGGAGGTCATGGGTTCTTGAAAGATCATGGCCATTTTGCCGCCTCGGAATTGTCGCAGGTCTTTGCGGGGCAGGGAGGCGAGGTCGAAGCGGAGGCTTTCTTCAGTTTCTTGGAACCAGATTTCGCCGCCGGTGATCTTGCCGGGGGGGCTGGGGATCAGGCCCATGGCGGCCAGGGAGGTGACGGATTTGCCGGAGCCGGATTCGCCGACGATGCCGAGGGTTTGGCCTTTGTAGACTTGGAGTGATATTCCCTTGATGGCGTTGACGGTGCGATCGCCTGTCTTGAATTGGACTTGCAGGTTACGGACGTCGAGGAGGGGATGACTCATGGTCGGGCATGTCGTTTGGGTGGTAGATGCGATTGTATCGGATTTGGGGACGGGGAGGGTGTTCGATCGGCCCTACAGCCCATTTCTATCTAGCCACTGGACCAAATCCTCTAGCCCAGAAAAATCTAACAGATCTTCGGCGAGTAATCCCAACTGTTCCAACGGTAGCGCGCTGATTTGGGTTTGGATCGGGGTCGGGACATGCCCCACCCGTCGATTTAACAGACGGAGAATCAGGGTCGATCTCTCTTCTTGTCTGCCTTCTTGTCTGCCTTCTTGTCTGCCTTTTTGTTCAGCCTGGTTCATCTCGGCCCGGTAGATCGTCTCGATCTCTTGCATGGTCTTCATGAACGTTGCCTCCTCGTTGGATAAACCTGTGGATATTTTTTCGCTGAGGTACTTATAGTGTCTGATGCATACTCCTACGATATCATTTCGTTCTCGCTTTGTCTTGGGAAGACTTGTGATGCTATCGAAGGCTTTGGTCAGAATCTTATCTTTCCCCAATCCGCGTAACCAAAGGGTCTCTGGTGTTTCGGGTAGCGATCGAATCACCACAATACCAATTCTGAGTCCAAAGACAACTCGGTAGATTCCTGGACCGAAGTCGAGGTCAGGTGTTGCCCCAAACGATCGCAATGTATTCTCACTACAACCCGTTGCGACGATCCAGGTAAATGGTTTCTGCTCTGGACCAAATCGATCGCCTCGTTTGATAACGGCCTTCTTTTCCTCGGCCCCATAGAGGTCCATTCTGGTGACGCATCTGATGATCTGGTCGGCATTGAGGTAGCCGCTGTAATGTTCTACGCAAATGGTAGGATGTGCCATCATCAAGCGGTCAAAGAGGCCCAAATCCTCGTCTGCCCAAGCTGGATTCTGAGGATTGGCAATAAACATGAGATCGATTTCTAGGTTCTCATCATTTTTCACCTGAATATTTGTCTTCACTTCGCCCTTGGTCTGATAGAGGGCAGTTGTGTAGGCTTTGGAAAAGTTGTCGTCTTGGTATTGCATGACTGTGTGATCGATTGTGACCTGATATTGAAAAGAGATTCAGGTAGAGACCACTGCACGCCTCTTGATGGTAGCACCTCAGGTTATGCTATGGCCTGTTCTGGGGGAAGGTTGTTTTTGGGTTTAGCGATCGATCTGATGTTGTGTTGTTAAGAGTTTATGAATTTTCTCACTGAGATGATATGTAAGTGATTATACTGCGGTTGGGTGTAAGTTCGGAATCTAGTTGAAATCAGTCACATCAATAGCTAACTACAGAGTTTATGGTTAGAAACTATCGAACTATTATCTATATTGATAGAGATCCAAATGACCCTGCAAAAGGATGGGGATGGGTAGAAGTCAACAACGAAGATGTCAAACGATTCGGAATTGAGGTAGTGCAGCCTAGCTCAAGAACAGTGACTAAACGAAAGTGGAGGTATGACGAAAAAACAGATTCAGTTTATGAAGACTATGACCACGACCATAGGATTAATCCGCCTGCCAGAGGGAGAACTGGGGGGAAGAAATTTACGCTTAATCTTGATGGAGAGCTTGTTACGATAAAAGTGCAAAAATCTTTAACCATTCAAGCGATATGTACATGGATTAAGACGTGGGCAAGCCCAAACGCTAAGCTTATTACTCCAGGGAATAGAGCACACTCTCTTGATGGGGAGAAGTTGGCTCATCAAGCCCATTTTATTTACTTTATTCTGAATGAAGATAGCGATGCGATCAAAATAGGTCGGGCAAAAGATTTAGCAAAAAGGATGAACGCCCTTCAAACATCTAGTCCAGCGAAGTTAAAACTAATCAAATCAGTGCAAGTTGAAGGAGTTAAAGAAGCTCATGAGTTAGAGCAATCATTGCATAGACAGTTCCATGAAATTAGATTGGCTGGAGAGTGGTTCAAGGCTGAAGCAAATCTTCTGGAGTACATTAACCAGTTGTGATAAGTAGCAGCGGATCTCCCGCCGCCCAAGTCCACCCCCCAAAGCCAGGAATACATCAAATGCGCCACCGCCCTCGGATTCCTCCATGAAAACTGTGGCCCCATGATGTGATCCGACCGGGGGGCTGGGGATCAGACCCATGGCGGCAAGGGATGTGACGGATTTACCGGAGCCGGATTCGCCGACTATGCCGAGGGTTTGGCCTTTGTAGACTTGGAGTGAGATCCCTTTGATGGCATTGACGATGCGATCGCCTGTTTTGAATTGGACTTGCAGGTTACGGACGTCGAGGAGGGGATGACTCATGGTCGGGCATGTCGTTGAGTGGTAGATGCGATTGTATCGGATTTTGGGACGGGGTGGTGGGTAGGACTGGATATCCGGAGAGGATAGGTATTGCCTTTAGTAGATCTCTTCAAAAATAAAAAGCCTCTCCACGTAAGGAATTCAGCGATCGGGCATTTTCCTATTTTCAGCTTATTGACTTCATTCTCAAGTAGTAAGAGCTACAACCCTGATTCTCTCATCGAATCAGAAAATGTGTAAAATACTACACAACTCTGAAAGTCTTGTCTAGCAAGGAAAGTTATTCTTGAAGAGGTCTAGTTATTGGCGCTAGATTCAGAGAATAAAAATAAACTGGCTGTAGACAAGGACTTCACAATCATTGGATCCGACATATGCATAATTGATCAGGCTCCCACAGTATTACGTCCCATAATCTTCCACAGCTTCACAACCCATGAAAGTTATTCATCAAACTCCAGATAAGTTAATCATGCGGCACCGCAATAGGAATAGAGGTGCGGCTTGTATCGGGTGTGGCCTCTTCGCAATACTTACGCTATTTACGAGTCCATTGAGACATTCCGTCAGCCTTTATTTCACCATATTCATATTTGCTCTAGCATTTGAAGTACTATTTAGTGCAGTTGATCCATTAGTGATTTTAGAGATCAGTCAGCGTTATAAGCAATTAACCTTGCGGCGATGTTGTCTACTAGGAATGCAAACCATCAAATATCCGCTAAATCAAATTGTGGACGTGGTTGCGCAGCAAACATCATGGTATGAGGACATTGGTAGTAGGGGTCCAGTGAGTCGAATAGCGATTGTGCTAAAGGATGGTAAAAAGATTGTTGTTCATTCCTATGATCGTTGTATGGCACTAGAAAAATCTGAAGAAAATGCAGCACTCATTCGTCGATTTATTGGTCGCTAGATTCAAGAGCAATTTTGCCGCCTCGGAATTGTCGCAGGTCCTTGTAGGGAAGGGAGGCAAGGTCGAAGCGGGGGCCGTCTTCGGTTGCTTGGAACCAGATTTCGCCGCCTGTGATCTGTCCGGGGGGCTGGGGATCAGGCCCATGGCGGCCAGGGAGGTGACGGATTTGCCGGAGCCAGATTCGCCGACGATGCC
>JAAUSA010000116.1 GCA_012031975.1 Alkalinema sp. RU_4_3
CGATGTCGGCTCATCGCAACCTGGGGCGGTAGTACGTCCCAAGGGTTGGGCTGTTCGCCCATTAAAGCGGTACGTGAGCTGGGTTCAGAACGTCGTGAGACAGTTCGGTCCATATCCGGTGTAGGCGAAAGAGCATTGAGAGGAGCCTTCCTTAGTACGAGAGGACCGGGAAGGACGCACCGCTAGTGTGCCTGTTATCGTGCCAACGGTAAACGCAGGGTAGCTAAGTGCGGAGCGGATAACCGCTGAAAGCATCTAAGTGGGAAGCCCACCTCAAGATGAGTGCTCTCATGGGGAAACCCAGTAAGGTCACGGGAAGACGACCCGTTGATAGGCTGTAGATGGAAGTGCGGTAACGTATGGAGTCGAGCAGTACTAATAGACCGAGGGCTTAACCTAAATCAGAGCAAAATCAACAACTGATGGTTGTCAGCAACGACTACCTGAGACTTTTCGAACTATGCAGCCTTCTTGGTTCTGGGGAAAGGCGAAATTATGAATGCTGAACGCTGAAACGATTGAGTTTCAATTCCTTCAGCGTTCAGCGTTCCTCCTTCCGCGTTCCAAACAAGATTCCTGGTGCCAATGGCGGGTTGGACCCACGCTCATCCATCTCGAACTGAGCGGTGAAACGACCCAGCGGCGACGATAGTGATTCCGTAGGGAATTGTCAAAATAGCTCGGTGCCAGGTCCAATGATAGAAAGTGCGGTTGAGACGATTTGTCGTTTCAACCGCACTTTTGTTTTTGGGTGGTTTGGTGATTTGTCCCTATTAGTCTTTCCTAGGACCGATCGCCCTCCCCAAAAACCAGGAACTTTCAAAAAAGTCAAGAAAAAATGTTACGTATGTCTCCGTGTTGGGAATAATACGGGTCATCAGGGTCTCATCGTACATAAAACCGGAATCATGTTGGGTTGCTCAAGAAATTTATGATGGCCAATGACTAGATTCCTATGTTTTAACCATTACAACCTTTGCTGGCGTGCAGCTTAAATGAGTTCACGCCAGGTTTTCTTGTTTCTGGTGGTTGTTGCGGACGGTCCTGATGCTTCTGTTCTTGCAAGTCCCACGGATCCTCTTTTATGTTTGCATCTAACCGATCTCCCTTGAAGTTTTGGATGTCATTGTTGACGTCGCGATCGCCCCTCTTCCATCTCGCTGTGATCGTATGCTGCTGCTTTGCTGGAGGGATGGCGATTGCCAAGGAGAGCCCGGACAATCAGGACCAGAAAGCGGAACAGTTTCAGAAAGATGTGCTGGGGCCAGCCGTTGAGAATCTGGTGGCCGCGCTGTCGAATGAGAAATTGCCGAAGGATTCACGACTGTTTGCGGTGCAAATGGTGGGGAGCATGGGGGCCAATGCGGAGATGGCGGTGCCCGCCCTAGCCTCGTTGCTGCGGGGGAAGGATGAGGCGTTGACCCTGGCGGCCTTAAAGGCACTGCTGGCGATCGGCGAGAAGTCCAAGACGGCGGTGCCAGAGGTGGCGGCTCTGTTGAAGGACCCCAATGAGAATGTGCGGATTGTGGCGGCGAGTTTGCTGGCTAAATTGGGTGGGGATGCCAAGTCGGCGATTCCAGCTTTGGTCGAGGCCATGGGCGATCGCAGTCGGGCGGTCCGAGCCAGTGCGATTCATGCCCTCTCCCTGATGGGCGGGGATGCCAAGGTGGCGGTGCCGGAATTGACCCAGGCGCTGGAGGATCGCGATCCTGGTGTCAGAACAGGGGCGGCCTTGGCGCTGGCGCGCATGGGACCGGAGGCCAAAACCGCTGTGTCAGCCCTGATGCAAATTCTGGGTACGAACGACCATGAAATGCAGCTCAATGCCGTGCGCACCTTAGGGCAAATTGGTCCCGATGCAGCGCCTGCTGTTCCCCAATTGACCAAACTTTTAGAGCATGACGATCGAGAACTGCGATCGCTCTCCGCCAATGCCCTGGGCCAGATTGGTGAACCTGCCCAGTCGGCGGTGGAAGCCCTGATCAAGGCCCTCAAAGATGGTGATAAGGATGTGCGCTTGAATGCCGTGGGAGCCCTTGGCAAGGTGGGGATCGAGGCCCGCAAGGCATTGCCCAACCTATTAGAGCGGTTGGCGGATGACAAATTAAGCGTACGCCTGAGTGCGGCAGGAGCCTTGCAGAAAATTGCTGGACGGTTGCAGGATAAGGCCAAGGAGCTGAACCGATCGGATATTATTGCCGCGATCGAACCCCTGGAAAAGGCCCTGCCGATCGTCGAAGATCCCAAAAATGAATTCACCGATGAGGTGCGATCGTCGGTCAAACGGGCCTTGGTGCAATTAAAGGCCGAAAAAGATTCCCGTGCCTTCGATCGCACCCTGGAATGGGCACAGGGCAACCCCCTATTGGCCGGGGCTGTGGGCTATGGGTTGACAGGACCGTTGCTGTGGCTGGTGATTTTATGGTTACAGCCGTTGTGGATTTTGAAGCTGAATAATGTCTTGCAGCCCTATACGGATTTTGAATTGCCCTTGCCGATGGGCAACACGATTAAGGTGCCGTTGCGCTTTGTGATGCTGGTTGGATTTTTGCACTACCATCCGAGGGTTCTGGATGCTTGGGTCGATCGCCAGGCGAAGATGGTCGAGGACGCCTTTGCCCACAAATCGACCGTCAGCGATCGGCAGGTCTATATCCCCATGCCCGTGGTGATGGAAGGAACAACGATCGCGGAACTCACCGGGAAGGTTTTGCAGGCCAGATTTTCAGAGGGACGGCAATGTTTGATGGTCTGGGGCGAGGGCGGCATTGGTAAGACCAGTTTGGCCTGTCATTTGGCGAAGTGGGCTATGGCCGCAGATGCTTCGGAGCGCTTGGCCAAACACCGCATGCTGCCTGTGCTGTTGGAACAGGAGTTAGATTTCAAGGTGGCCGAGGGAAAGGACCCCTTTCGGGAGTCGATTCGTGGTCAGTTGCAGGCCATGATTGATTCGGCGGAACCGCTGGCGGATGTGTTTTTAGAAAAACTCCTGCGGCAGCGGCGATTGCTAGTCGTGGTCGATCGCCTCTCGGAATTGAGCGAAAACACGCGGCAGGCGATTCGCCCTGGCCATCCAGATTTTCCGGCCAATGCGCTGATTGTCACCTCGCGGATCGAGGAGACCTTAGATAATGTGCCGAAAACGGTGATGAAACCCCTGAGGATCGAGGGCAATCGGTTGTCGTCGTTTTTGGAAGCCTATTTGACCCAATGTCAGAAGCGGGAATTGTTCACGGATCCCGAGTATTTTGATGCCTGTAGTCAGCTCTCGAAAATGGTGGGCCAGCGCCATGTCACGCTGCTCCTGGCCAAACTCTATGCCGAGCAGATGATCGCCCTCAAAACCCAGACTGACCATGGGTTTGGGCGACAGATGCCGGATAACATTCCCGATTTAATGCTGAGTTACTTGAATGAACTCAATCGCGATCATGGCGCAGGCGATCCCGACCATCGCATGGTCCATAATGTGGCCAAGGTGGTGGCTTGGGAATGTCTCAAATTAACCTATCGACCGGGGGTAGCTTCGCGATCGGATATTTTGGCGGCCATAGAGCAATGTTTAACGGTTGATCAAACCACTGCGATCGCCCTGCTGGCCTATTTAGAAAATCGACTGCGGATTGTCCAGGCCGTGGGACCGACCCAGGACCAGGTTTGCTTTGCCCTGGATCCCCTGGCGGAATGCTTGGCGGCCCTGCATTGGGTGGAGCAATATGGGGGCCAGATTGCCCAGTGGCAGGCTTGGCTGATGCAGGCCGATAGTATGCCGGGGGCACCGGAGTCGATTCAGGGATTATTAATGGCGATGCGAGATTGCTGCCTGAGCCGGGGAGCCTTGCTGGGCGTGCCCGAGGTGATCGCCGATGAATTGGGCCAGCGCATCGGCCTGAGCCCAGAGGCCCTGCATAAGGCCCAGTTGGACCAGCGCTTGCAGCGCCTGACGCCATTGATTCATAGTAGCGATCGCGCCCTACAAATTCAAGCCATTCGCGAACTGGGCGACTTTGGTAGCTCGGCGAAGGGCTTGCTACCTTCCCTGGTGCGGGAATTAAGCCATGGCGACTGGCAGGTGCGCCAGGAATTGGTGCGGACGATTGGAGCGGTGGGGGCTGAGGCCAGAATGGCCATTCCGGCATTGATGGAGCGCGTGGGCGACAGCGATCGCCGAGTCAGTTGCGAGGCCCTAGCCGCCCTGGGACGGATTGGCGTGAGTGCAATGCCCGCCCTAATTACAGCCCTCGAATCCCCCACCGACTATGTGCGCAGCACCGCCGCTTGGGTGTTGTCCGGGTTTGGGGCCGAGGCGCGGGGGGCGGTGCTGCCGTTGATCGAGCGATTACGCGATCGGGACTGGCAGGTCCGCTGGGTGGCGACCTACGCCCTGGGTTGCATTGGGCCTAGTGCAAAACCAGCGATCCCGGCCTTGATTGAAGCCTGTCGGGGTTCCTACGTTTTAGTCGCCCAGGAAGCGAGTCGATCGCTCTGGCGGATTAACGGCGAAGAAGCAGCGGCGATCGTTACAGCATTAGGTGGGGAGACCCAGGGCGTTGGGGTTTAGAATCCTGGGGTTTGATCTGTGATCGCATGCGCCCTGAATTTATGCGATCACAAATCAAACCATGTTGCAATCAGAGCAAAGGATTTTCCTGGTCAGTCATCTTCTGCAATCCCATGCGGACCAGCGATAGAAATAAGATAATCACAAACATCGCCAAACCGATCGTACAACCATAGCTAAAACTACTCTCAGCCGAAGGACTAAAAGCCTGATCGTAAACATAGAGCACGATCGTCTTCGAGCTGTTCAAAGGCCCACCCTTCGTCATGATGAATACTTCTTCAAACACCTTCGTCGCCGAGATCGCCGAGATCACCGCCACCAAAAACAAATAGGGCCGCATCAAAGGCACTGTAATATCCCAATGGCGCTTCCAACCATCCGACCCATCGATCGCCGCCGCCTCATACAGATCCGCCGGGATCGCCTGCAACCCCGACAGATAAATCACCATGTAGTACCCCAACCCCTTCCAAACCGTCACCGCCATCACACTAAACAAAGCCCACTTCGTACTCGTCAACCAAGGCACCGCCTGCAACCCCACCGCCTGCAGCAACTGATTCAGCAAGCCATCCTTCTCATAGAGCCACTTCCAAGCAAACCCCGCCACCACCATCGAAATAATCACAGGCATATAATAGGCCGCCCGAAACCCCTGAATCCCCCGCAGCTTCTGATTCACTAAAATCGCCAAACCCAGGGGCAAACTCACCAGCAACGGCACCACACAAACCAAATACAAAAACGTATTGCGCAGGGTTTGCCAAAACAAGTGATCGCGCCCTAGCCGCTCAAAATTCTTCAACCCAATCCACTGCGGCTCCGCCATCAGCAAATCGTACTGAGTAAAACTCAAAAAGAAGGCCCGCAACGCCGGGTAAAACACCGTTAAACCCAAGATCAGCATTGCAGGCAACAGAAACAAATAGGGCGTTAACCCACGGCCATAACTGGAATTAATCTTCATCCTCTACATCAATACGCCGAATCGATCGACGGGGCGGGAGAACCTGCACACGACGACGCTGGGGCAAATAGGGCGAATAGTCGTCATGGACAAACTCAATTGTACGCCCTGGACGGTTCTGCCGCGAAAAGAGCGAAAACATTCCGACTAAAGCAATCCCACCGCCAAAGGCCAACAAAACACCCCCCAAGGCCCAGGGCAAACCGCTCGCGAGCCCGCCATTGTTATGGTCAAAATTAGCATTGCCCGCCTGGAGCTGGGGCACCACCGAAGGGGCCGCGGGGGCGGGCTGCTGGGCATTCCATCCACCCGTCCGAGACTGGGCAGACAATGTATCGATCATTACCTGCTGACTACGCAACTGGGCCTGCTGCTGCTCCACCTGGCCCTGGAGCTGTTCCACCCGGAACTGCAACTTCACCGAATCATAGTCCTGCTTGTCATTATTGGCGGGGCTGGCCACGGGCATCGGCAAAGGCACCGTCGGCAGATTCGAATTCATGCCCATATTGGGCATCGCCGATGGCAGGGAAAATCCAGGCTGCACGCCAACCACGGGCGAATTGGAAGAACCAAAGCTAATACCGCCCCGTAGAACCACTACAGCAACTAGACCAGCCAGGCTGCGCCTCCGAGAAAGGATGTCGTGTCACTCATCGCCTTAACAATCCAAATTACATGGTTGAACGTCGTACCTTAACCCTGAATCTACCGGAACTCCATGGGCATCTAAAACTATTAGTCAGCCGTATTATAGTCGCAGCGATCGAGAGTGAACCAGGAATCTATTGCCGGAATTATCTATATATAGCGCCCTTCCCCATAAGCGATTGATATATTTGGTGTGGGAAGGGGGCATCGCCCAGCTCTTTACTCAAAGTGGTAGCGAGTTTGCTTTGGCATGTGCTACAACAGAAACATATGTTTCGTGAGTCCTATGGATACGGCACCCTTAAAACCGATCCGCTCTCTGGACGATGCAGTGGAGCGATGCCAACATCTGGGTATGCGGCTGAGTCGTCAGCGTCGCTATATCCTAGAGTTGCTGTGGCAGGCCTCCGATCATCTGTCAGCACGGGACATCTACGATCGTCTCAATCGCCAGGGCAAGGAAATTGGCCATACCTCGGTCTACCAGAACCTAGAGGCCCTATCTGATCAGGGTGTGATTGAGTGCATCGAGCGAGCCGATGGCCGCCTGTACGGTAACATCAGCGACGCCCATAGTCATGTGAATTGCCTAGATACCCAGCAGATTATTGACGTGCATGTGGCTTTGCCCGAGGCATTGATCGCCCAGATTGAGGCTCAGACTGGCGTGCGTATTACTGAGTATCGAATTGACTTTTATGGTTACCGTGAAGGGTTTGCCCCGGTGGAGTCGATCCCCGAGTAGACCGCCCATTGCGTTAAAAATATTGACCGTTTACATCTAGAAGCGGCTGCTAACATAGGGACTCACCGTCGTTTTTTTGCTATCCCGATTACCGCCATGGCTAGAAAAGCGCTCTCCTGGTCAAAATTATTTTCTAAATCTTCACCCACTGAAGATTTGCCCATTGCGCCAGAAGCGCGGGAATTTTTGGCGGACTTGCATGATGAGCCATTTCCTCAGCCCCAGCGTCATCTGATGGACATGGATCCCGAAGTGCAGCCTGTGGATTTCAATTTAGACGCGCAGCGGCGTCAGCCTGCCTATGGTCAGACGATGGTACAGGATGCACCGATCCAGCCCGAGGATTTGGCAGAGTTGCCATCGCCCAAGCTATCTCTATGGCAAAAACCAAGCAGGCCACGCAGCGCCAAGTTAAGGCGGGTGGGCGATCGATCAAGGTCAGCGCCACCAAGCTCCAGATCAAAGCTCAGCACCAACTGGTCCAAACCCTGCAAGACGTAGGTCCCATGGTGCGCAAACATCGATGGACCCTCTTTTCCGTCGGCGTCCTCCTGACGGCTGGGGGCGTGACGGTGGGTTCGCTCATTTGGCTGTCGCGGGTGCCTCCGGCGACGGACTGTAGCAAAATCGGGCCTTTTTCCGTGGAGTCGGAGCGCTTGCAATGCGCGCAGCAGGGCACCCAGTCGGGCAAGGCGGAGGACTATCTCAGGGCGATCGCCCTGGTCAAGGACTGGCCCGTCGATCACCCGCTTTATGGTCGAGGGCAGCGCTCCCTAGAGCAGTGGTCCGATGGATTGATGGGTGTGGCGCGGGAGCGCTTAGCGGCCAATGACCTCGATGGCGCCATGAAACTGGCGGAGCAGGTGCCCCCGTCGAGTACCCGCTATGGTGATGTGCGCGAGACGATCGGGCGTTGGCAGGAGGAGCGCAATCGTGGTCAGAAGCTGTTTGAAAAGATTCAGGTGGCGCTGAAGCAGCAATATTGGGAGGAGGCCTCAGGGCTGTTGGCCAAGCTAGCCCTGGTGGAAGATCCAGTGTGGCAGACTCGCTTGAGCGATCTACGTCTCCAGTTGGACAACGAGAAGAAGGCAGGCGTCTTCCTAAAGCAGGCCCAGGAATTTGTCAAAACCAATCCGACCCAGACCTGGGGTAAGGCGATCGAGACCTTGATGGCCATCGATACCAAGACCTTTGTGTGGCAGAAGGCCCAGAAGGAGATCAACAAATGGCGGGATTCGCTGTTTAATCTGGCGGGGACCAGACTGTCGAAGAAGGATATCAAGGGGGCCGACGAAATTCTCAAGTCCTTGCCAGCTAGGGTGGCGATCACCTCCGATCAGCGGGATTTGACGCGGGTGGTCTATGCCAGTACGGTCGATGGCGATCGCGATCATCGCGAGCCGATTTTTGATCAGATGGTTCAAGTGTTGACGGCCAGTTCCCAGGTCCAGCAGGTGTCAGCGAGCAGTCCCTACTACAAGCCCGCCAGTGTTTTGCTGCCCCGCCTGCAGATGCAGGTCGAAGATGCGGTTCAGGTGCAGATCGCCCAGGCCCTGGCGAGCTTTGGCCAGGTGAATACGCTCCAGGGGGCCATTGCCCAGGCCCAGGGGATTGCGCCGAAGCGTCCTAGGAGGCTAGAGGCCCAGACCTTGGTGGCCCAGTGGACGAAGGGGGTTCAGCGCCTGGAGGATCGGCCGATTGTGTTGCAGGCCCAGCAGGTGGCCAAGAATGGAGGCCTGGAGCAGTTGCGATCGGCCGTCACCTTGATCGATCGCCTCACCAAGGGTCGTGCCCTCTATGCTGAGGCCCAAACCCGTCGCGGCGAATGGGTGGCCCAGATCCAAACCATTGAAGATAAGCCCATTTTGAACGAGGCCCGAGGCCTCGCCCAGTCGGGGCAATTGGGTAAGGCGATTCAGGTGGCTAGCCGGATTAAGTATGGCCGGGCACTCTACGGGGATGCCCAGGGTTCGATCGGCGGCTGGGCCGCAGAACTCCAGGCCATTCAAGATCGCGCTACCCTGGCGCGGGCCGAGGGCTTGGCTTCCCAGGGTTCTCTGACCCAGGCCATTGAAGTGGCTTCCCAGGTGCGAGGCAGTGCCGTGGGCGGAGAGGCCCAGGCCTCCATCGATCGATGGTCCGCCGAGCGTCAACAAATTCGTAACAATACGGCGCCCGTTGAAGCGCCCCCCGAACGCACCTATAGCGATCCAGAGCCGCCCCCGCCCGAACCGCGCTATGATGCGCCCTCTGCCGCGCCGCCGCCAGAACCCGCCCCTGAGCCTGTGGCGCCCGCCCCTGAGCCTGCGGCCCCTGCCCCTGAACCTCCAATCCAGGAAGCTGAACCCGCCCCCCCTCCTCCGTAATCTCCGGCTGTTTTGAAAAGTCTCTAAAGAGTATTTGCATCATTTCGATCGAGAGCGATTAGACTGGAGTGCAAACGCTCTAATGAATAATTAGAGGATTAAAAGATTTGAAGTAATCCCTATGATTGAGTCTTTTCTTGGTGCACTGGCGCTGATGGTTGCGGGCTATATGATCGGGTCCGTGCGGGTTGTGGAAGAGGGCGATGAGGCCCTGGTGCAGCGCTTAGGCCAGTATCAGCGCACCCTTAAGCCGGGACTCAATTTTGTGGTGCCGCTGGTGGATACGGTGTTGGTGGAAACCATGCGGGAACAGTTGCTGGATATTGATCCGCAGCAGGCGGTTACGAAGGATAAGGCTCCGGTGCGGGTGGATGCGATTATCTACTGGCGAATTCAGGATTTGTATAGTGCCTATTACAACGTTGAAGACTTGGAAGAGTCTCTGAAAAATATTGTCTTGAGTACGCTGCGCAACAAAATTGGTCAAATGGATCTCGAAGATGCCATTTCCTCCATCGATGATATCAATGCGGCCCTCCGTAAGGAGTTGAAAGAAGCAACGGGCAACTGGGGCGTAGAAGTTGTGCGCGTGGAGGTGCAGGACTTTAGTCTGACCAAGGAGCTTCAGGAATCCCTGGAGAAGCAGATCGCGGCCAAGGCCGAGGGTCAAGCGGAGCTGGTGCGGACCCAGGCGACGGTGAAGTCGATTCAGCAGCTATCGGAGGTTTTGGCGAATTCCGCCGATCCCCAGGCGATTTTGCGCTATTTGATCGCCAAGGACTATGTGGAAGCCAATATGGAAATTGGTAAGGGTGAGAGTGCCAAAATCCTCTTCATGGACCCCAATGCCATGAACCGCTCGGTGTCAGAAATGCTGGGCAATGAGCTGTCGGCGCCCCGCGATCGCAAAATCCCCAGCGGTGAAAGCTTGAACTAGGTTGAGTTGTGTGAATTGTGTTGTTGCGGTCGGTGGGTTGATGACAATCCACCGATTTTTTGGAGATAGAAGCGATGGGATCGAATTGGGTAACGAACCATGGCAGCCTGGTTTGGGGTCAAAAAACCCAGGTGATGGGGATTTTGAATGTGACGCCGGATAGTTTTAGCGATGGGGGGCTGTTTGACTCTCTACCGGGGGCGATTGCCCAGGCGACAGCCATGGTGGCCCAGGGGGCAGATCTTCTGGATATTGGCGGGGAATCGACCAGGCCTGGATCGCAACTTGTGTCTGAGGCTGAAGAATTGCAGCGGGTGCTGCCCGTGATTCGAGCGTTGCGGGCAGAGCCTCTGTTTGACAAAACGCCGATTTCGGTGGATACGATGAAGGCCGCTGTGGCAAAGGCGGCGATTGAATCCGGTGCAGATTTGGTCAACGATGTTTCGGGGGGGGACGGCGGATGGGGAAATGCTGGGGGTGGTGGCCTCCCTCGGTTGTCCGATCGTGCTGATGCATATGCGCGGTACCCCCAATACGATGCAGCAGATGACGCAGTACGGGGATGTGGTGAGGGATGTGCGCGATCGCCTGGAAGAATTAGTCAACCGCGCCGTAGCAGCGGGCGTTTCCAGAGAGGTGATTGCGATCGATCCGGGGATTGGGTTTGCGAAGACGGCGATGCAGAATTTGCCGCTGTTGCGGGAGTTGGCGACGTTTCAGAGCCTGGGTTGTCCGGTGCTGGTGGGGGTGTCGCGCAAGAGTTTTATTGGGGCGATTCTGGAGCGGCCTGACCCGAAGGAACGCCTATGGGGCACTGCTGCGGCCTGTACGGTGGCGATCGCGGGGGGCTGATATTCTACGGGTCCATGATGTGGCGGCAATGGCGGAGGTGCGAGCGGTGGCGGATGCGATCTATCGGTAGACTATTCCTGGCGCCCGTCTTCATCAAAGGCCCGTCCAGGCAAACTTTCTAGGGCGGCCAGTACGCCTTGCTCGGCGGCGAGGATATTTTGCTCGGTACCCCCCAGGTAGAGGCGGCCAAAGGATCCCACGGCGGAAATTTGCAGAATGTTAATCATGGCCGATTTTTCGGCTTCATTGGCGGCGAGGGCGGCGTAGGCGGCGGGTTCAACTTCGAGGACGTAGAGGGTTTGGCCCGCGAGGATCATGTTGCCTCGGCGGGTGCGATTGATGAGCTGGGTATGGTGGGGGTCAATGTTGCGGATGACTTGGCTGGAGATGATGCGGGGCTTGAAGGAGTCGCGATCGGAGGCCTCGATATATTCGAGTACCGCCCGACCTGCGGCCTTGACATCGCCCTGGTTCTGGCCGTGGATCTCCATCAGACCGTAGAGGCGCTCGACAATCTGGACGCCGGGCTTGACCACCGCTGACTTGAGGGCAATGTCCATCATCCGATTAATCTCGATGCCCGGTGAGATCTCAATCCAGAGGGAGGAGTCCCCAGGGAGAGGCAAGAATCCCTGGCATTCGGCCCCTAGATAGGCGGCATGCTGGTCCTGAAGCCGATCGAGATAGACATAGCTACGAAGTTCAACGCCCAAGGTTACGCACTCTAAAGAAAGGTTTCTGAATGGCTACAAAAATTTATTCTCTTCCAAGTATAGGGCTGTGATTGACCCTTTTCGATGGATGGGTTTTGAATTTGTTATGGGTGGGTAATCGATCGGCCTATGGATGGCCGTCACGATTCCGGGGTTTTGATTTGATAATGGGAGCACTACCTGGCGTTAGCGCGTTAAACCACAATTTATGTCTTATACCTTCACGGATTTGGGCTCGGAGATTTTGCTGATCGAGGATTTGCTAGACCTGGATACTTGTCAGCAGGTGATTGGGGTGGCCGAGCATTGTGGGTTTGAGGATGCGAAGGTGCTGATGGGGGCGGTGGATCAGCAGGTGCGGGACAGCGGGATACTGGCCCTCGATCGCCGGGATCCGACCCTCAAATCGACCAATGCTCTGATGTTGCGGGGCGTCAACATTATCCAGGAGGCGCTCTATCGCTGGTATGGGATCCGTTTCGATCGGCCTGAGCCCTGTTCGGTGCTGCGCTATGGTCCGGGGCAGCAGTACCAGCGGCATGTGGATAATATTTTGCTGTCGAGTCGGTTTATGGAGGTGGAGCAGGGGGTGCCGACGCGGGATGTGAGTATTGTGGGCTACCTGAATGATGATTTTGGGAGGGGGGAGATCGTTTTCGATCGGCAAAATATTAAGGTGGTGCCGAAGCGGGGGAGTGCGATCGTTTTTCCGGCCTACTATACCCATCCCCATCAGGCGTTGCCTGTGCGCTCGGGGCAGAAATATGCTTGGACGACTTGGTTGTATCACTAGGGTGACGGTGGGGTGGGGAGATTTGGGCGCATGCGATGCGCCCCGACGATTTGATCTATGCTGAGGTGTTGTTTTTTGGAAAATTCGTGCGCTATGGGTAGCACTTTGTATCCGGTGATTTGGAAAGACGATCGCGTGGTGCTGATTGACCAGACGCGTATTCCTGAGGCCTTTGAGACCGTGGAGGTGACTTCCAGCGATGCCATGGCGACGGCGATCAAGACGATGATTGTTCGGGGTGCTCCGGCGATCGGTGTGGCGGCGGCCTTTGGGCTGTGTCTCGGTGGGAGTGAGATCCAAACGACCGATCGCGCGGGGTTTCTTTCTGAACTCGCAGTGATCGCAGAGAAACTACGGCAGACGCGGCCCACGGCGGTGAATTTGTTCTGGGCCATCGATCGGATGATGACAACCGTAACGGCGACAGAAGGCGATGGGTTGGCGTTGCGATCGGTGTTGCTGACCACGGCGCAGAAAATTAGCGATGATGATGTGGCCACCTGTAGGGCGATCGGCGATCACGGGGTTTCGGCATTGCCAGCGAGTCCCGCGAAGATTCGGCTGTTGACCCACTGTAATGCGGGGGCCTTGGCGACGGCGGGTTATGGTACGGCCCTGGGGGTGGTGCGATCGGCCTGGCGCGATGGTCGTTTGGAAAGAGTCTATGCGGACGAAACCCGGCCTCGGTTGCAGGGGGCTAAGCTGACGGCCTGGGAATGTGTCCAGGAGAATATTCCTGTGACGGTGATTACGGACAATATGGCGGCCCACTGTATGAAGCTGGGGATGATCGATGCGGTGGTGGTGGGGGCCGATCGGATCGCGGCCAATGGCGATGCGGCCAACAAAATCGGCACCTACAGTGTGGCGCTCGTGGCCAAGGCCCACAATATTCCGTTTTTCGTGGCGGCGCCGCTTTCGACCATTGATTTCAGCTTAAAAGATGGCAGCTTGATTCCGATCGAGGAGCGTGACCCGACGGAAATCTACTCCGTGGGCAATGCTCGCTTGGTTACCGAGGGGGCAGAGTTCTATAACCCGGCCTTTGATGTGACCCCGGCCCACCTGATTGCGGGGATTATTACGGAGTTTGGGGTGTTTGCGCCCGATCGGATTGAGGCGGAGTTGGCGCATCGGCAGTAGGGCGATCGTACGCCCCAGGAGAGGGCCGCGCAAATAGTCGTATGCGAAAGAAAACCAGCCTGGTAGTAGACTGGGACAATTATTCGCTGTCTCAGTCTTAGGGCTGCTGTTCCATCATGTCTTCGTCATCGTCGTCCTTTGCGACTAACTTCTTGGTCATTTTGTCGCTGATCATCGCCAATGGTCTGTTCGTTATGGCAGAGCTGGCGATCGTCTCGGCGCGCAAAATCCGTCTCCAGCAGGCGGCCAATCGTGGTAGTCGCGGGGCGCAGGCGGCCCTGGCCCTAGCCAATGAGCCAAATAATTTCCTGGCGACGGTGCAGATCGGTATCACCATGATTACGATCATTTCTGGTGCCTACGGCGAAAAGCAATTTTCGGAGTTTTTTACGCCTTTGATCAAGAATGTCCCGGCCTTGAGGCCCTATACCGAGGGGTTGGCCTTTGGGGTTTCGATCGCGACGATTACCTTCCTGACCCTGGTGATTGGAGAATTGGTGCCGAAGCGCCTAGCCTTGAACTCGCCGGAGGCGATCGCCGTGACGGCGGCCCAGCCGATTCAGTTCTTTGCGAGGCTGGCGACGCCCCTGGCGGCGTTGCTCAATCGGGCGGCGGATGGGGTGCTGAAGCTGATGGGCGTACGACCTTCGGCGGAGCCCCAGGTCACAGAGGAAGAAATTAAGGTGTTGATCGAGCAGGGCACGGAAGCCGGGATGTTCGAGCAGGCGGAAGAAGACATTATGAAACGGGTGTTTCAGTTGGGCGATCGGCGGGTGAGTTCGATTATGACGCCGCGTTTGGAGATTGTTTGGCTGGATCTAGAAGATTCGGAGGAGGAGCAGCGGCGTACGCTGCGGGAGGATTCCCATGCTAGGTTCCCGATCTGTGAGGGGGGCCTAGATTCGCTGATGGGGGTGGTGCAGGTCTATGATTTGCTGATGGAGACCCTGGATGGGGAGCCGTTGGACTTTATGAAGTCCCTGCAGAAGCCTGTGTATGTGCCGGAGAGCACTAGGGCGCTGAAGATTTTGGAGTTGTTCCAAAAGTCGGGCAATCAGATGGCCTTTGTGGTGGATGAGTATGGGGTGATTCAGGGGCTGGTGACGCTGACGGATATTTTGCAGGCCTTGGTGGGGGATTTGCCTTCGGCGGAGGATATGGAGGAGCCCCAGGCGGTGCAGCGCGAAGATGGGTCCTGGTTGTTTGATGGGATGCTGCCGATCCATCAGTTTAAGGAATTTTTGGAGATGGAGGAGAAGGTGTTACCGGGGGAAGATCGCGGCAGTTATCAGACCCTGGGGGGGTTTGTGGTGATGTATTTGAGTCGAATTCCGGCGACCGCTGACCATTTTATTTGGGGGGGCTATCGCTTTGAGGTGGTGGATATGGATGGGAACCGGGTGGATAAAGTGTTGGTGGCGATCGCGCCGGGGTGAGGTCCCAGCCTAGGCCGGGGTCGGTAGAATGATTGATCTAAAACCCCGCGATCGCCCGCTCATGCACACAATACTTCTCCCAAATATGCGGATTGAAGGGGTTTTGTACTTCCCTGTATCCATGGGGCTCCAAGATCGCCAACAGCTTTTCCCATACCCATTCATCGGCTTCGACCGTCAGGGTAAGAAAGCAATATTCGTCAAACGGAAAGGATTCTAAAACCTTGAATTCACTGCCCTCAATGTCAAAGGTGGCAAAATCGATCACCTGCGGGGCATTGTGTTTGCGTAATAGTTCAACCAAGGGCACCGCTGGCATTTCGACGGGGATAGCGTTTTCTATAACCTTGTCGCCCTCCCACTTGTATTGTTCCAGGTTCGATCTGACACCGCTGATGTAGGGCGCGATCAACGGATCGCCCTCGGCCAAACATCAAATCGGTCACAGTCTCGGCTTGATCAGAGAGGCAGATGTTCTCGCAGATGCTGTTGGGGCGGTTTTCGACTAGGTTTGCAAA
>JAAUSA010000117.1 GCA_012031975.1 Alkalinema sp. RU_4_3
CCCAGAGTTCATCCGCTTCGTGAACCCCGGCGACTTCCGCATCGCCCACCTGAGCTGCGGCACCGCCGGCTGTCACCCCAACGAGGTGTACACTAACCGCAAGTCAATCATGACGACCGGCTGCATGCTCTGGGAGGCGGCGCTTTACAACAACGGCGCCATCCCGGAGAAGCGGTCGCGCTACGGCGAGGCGTACGGCATGTACGGCCAGTCGCAACAGCCTGCCTACTATGGTCAGCCGCAACAGTCGTCCGCCTACTATGGTCAGCCGGCGATCCCGCGCTTCACGCCGCCCGTGGTGCGGATGCAGCAGCGATCGCCCCAATTGCCGCCCCTGATGGCCCAGCCCTATTACGGTCAGCCGCCGCAGTATTATGCTCAACCGATTCCAGGTCAGGTGGTGACCGATCAGATGAGTGTGCCGTTGGTGATTCCGTCGAGCCCCGGTGGTCTGCCTGCGGCTTCCACGGAGGCCAATGGCTTGAAGCCGCCGAGTCGTCCGTTGATTAAGAGCACGGCACTGTCTAAGCCCAGCTTGATCTTGCAGGGGATTTACCAGTTTCAGGCCGATCAAAGTTCAGCGCGGGCTAGGTTGACGGGGTCCTATCCGGTGACGCCGAACCTGCTGTTCGGGACGAGTCTGGATGTGACGACAGGCAAAGGGTTTAGCGATAGCCCGAATGATGGGTTTAATGTGAATGAGCTGTTCCTGACGGCCTCGCTGCCCCAGGTGCCAAACCTGCGTGTTTCGGTGGGACAGTTGGATTTGACTTCCTACTTCGATCGCAACAGCTTTGCCAAAGACGGAGCGACCCACTTCTTCAACTCGACGTTTCAAACTAACCCGGCCTTAAGTACCGCTGGGTTGGCCTCCCGTCCGGGCGTATTGCTCAACTGGGCCTTGTCCGACAATATTGAAGCGAAAGTTGCGGGCTTCTCCTCCTCCCGTGGTGTTGGTGACTTTGCCTTTGACGGGTTTGCGGGGGAATTGGGTCTGCGCTATGGCAACACGATTATTCGGGGAACCTATGTGACGGATCGCGATTCTGGGAACAAGGACGGCTTTAAGGAAATCCGCCAGTTGGATCGAGGCCTGGGGCGCTTTGGCACCTTGCCGACCGATCGCGAATCCTCCTTTGGGATTAATGCGGAGACCTTTTTCCCGAAGCAGAAAATGGGTGTGTTTGCCCGCTATGGTCGCTATAACAATCTAGATATTGGTCAGGGTGGGGATACTTTTAGTGCGGGCTTTAGCTTCCTGGATGTCTTTTCCTCCGACGATCGTCTGGGGGTTGCCTATGGTCGTGGGTTGTCTAATAACAAGCTGCGGGCGCGGGTCGATGATCCTCAGCCCGATGCCCTGGAGGCCTTCTATGATTTCCGGTTTATGCCGAATCTGCGTCTGGGCTTCTCGCTACAGGGGCGTAATGGATTTTCGGAGATTGTCGGGGGTATCCGCGTGAAGACTGAATTTGATGTGACCCCGAAGGGTCGGCTGCTGCAGTAGGGGAGGTTCGTTTTGTCGATTGTGGAACAAAAATCTGGTGGGAAGCCATCAGTCGTAGGACCTGTGGTGCGTTGTCTGCCACCGTTGGTCTGGAGCGCTTGTTTGGGGTTTGCGCTGGTGGCGGTGCCGCTGGCGTGGGATATGGCTGTGCCCGCTGCGGCCCAGGCCCAGGAGTCGGTGCCGGAGCCCGTGCGTCGCGGCTATGCCCAGTTGAGCCAGGGGCTTGTGGACCAGGCAATTGCCAGCTTTAAGCAGGCCTTGGATCAATATCCAAATTCCCTGGAAGCGAAGCTGGGATTGGCGATTGGCTACCGTCGATCGGGCAAGGACGCCGAGGCCTGGCAGGCCTACCAGCAGGTGCTGGCGCAGGATTCTCAGAATGCCCTGGCTTTGCGGGCGATCGGCACCCTGGGCGGCTACAAAACTGAATGGCAGGCGAAGGGGATTGAAGCCCTGACGCGGTTGCTGAGTCAAGATGGCAACGATCGCGAAGCGCGCACCCAGAGGGCCTTGCTCTACGGCTATCAGGGGCGATTCCCCGAGTCTCTGGGAGACTATGAGATCCTGCTGAAGGGCGCAAATCCCTCGCCGGATGTACTGCTGGGGGCCGCCCAGATCTACACCTATAGCAGCAATCCCACCAAGGGTTTGGAGCTGTTCGATCGCTATCGGGCGATGACGGGTAAGCCGATTTCGGGGAATGCCTCGATCGCCTATGCGCGGGCGCTGCGGGAGTCGGGCAATGCGGCCCAGGCCGTTAAGTTCCTAGAGGAAATGCTGCCGAAGCAGACCGGGGATGGGACGATTCAGGTGCGATCGGAATTGGCCCAGGCTTACCTGGCCAACCGTCAGGGCGCCATGGCCCTCGGGGTTTTGGATCCGCTGCGGGGCCGCAAGGAAGCCCGTCTGCCCCTGGCGCGGGCACTGAACGAAATTGGTCGCCAGGAAAACCGTGTCGATCTACGGATGGAGGCGGCTTCGCTGTACCAGCAGGCCCTGCAAGATACCCCAACGCCGACCTTTTCCCTGGTTCGGGAGGTGGCCGATGTGTTGGGCAGTATTCCGGGTCAGCAGCAGGTGGCCCTGGACCTCTATCGCCAGTTGGTGGCCAAGGAGCCGACCAATCGGCCTTTGATTATTCAGCAGTTGGCCCTGGAAAGCCAGTTGGGCACGATGGCCCAGGGGGAGGTACAGCAGCGGTTGCGATCGGTGTTGGAACCTTTGCCGACGGATCCGACGCAGTTGTTTGCGATCGCCCAGGCTTTGTCACGGCTAGAGCCCAGTCCAGAGCTTCAGCCTGTATATGAAACCCTACTGCGGGCTGGGGTGAATGAGCCGTTCTTGAATTTCCGGCTGGCCCAGATTCTGATCGAGCGCGAAGACTACGCCAATGCGCAAAATGCCTTGGCGGTCTACCGGGCGACCCCGGCGGGGGCCAAGGATTTGGCGCCGGAATTGCTCTTAGCGGAGATCGATCGCCGTCAGGGCAACTATGAGGTGGCGGGTCAGCGCTACCAGGCCTTGCTCTCCCAGGCGGTCGATCCAGACATTGCCGCCTCGGCTCTGCGGGGTCTGGCCTCCGTGCGCCTGGCTCAGAATCGTTCTGGGGAAGCCCTGGCGATCTATGACCAGCTTTTGCAGCGCAATCCCAATGATTGGCAGTTGCGGTTGGGGCGGACGACGATCGCCTACCAGGCCAAGCTGATTTCCGAGGATGAGGCGGATCTGGTGCTGAACCAGTTCCTCCAGGTCCGCCCGACGGAAACGCCCCAGGAGTTCTATACGCTGGTGACGATTTTGCCGCCGAGCGCCCGTCGTGAGCCGCTATATGTTGGATTACTGCAGGCTGATCCGAGCAATTTGGACCTGCAGGTTCGGTTGATTCAGGTGTTGGCTTCCCGCAGCCCCCTGCAGGCCCAGGCCCAGGCCAATCGCCTGCTGGCCCAAATTCAGCGGATGAATAATGGCAGTGAAGCCAGTAACTTGCGGACTTTACTTGTTCGTGGTCGTTTGGCCCAGGCTTTGGGCAACCTAGAACAAGCGGGAGATGCCTATCAGGGCATTTTGAGCCTCCAACCTGACAATTTGGATGCAGCGTCCGTGTTAGGGGGAATCCGCTTCCAGCAACGGAAGTTCGATTCTGCGGCCCAGCTGTATGCCTATGTCCTGGCCTATCAGCCCGATAATGGTTCGGTTCAGAGATCGCTCGCCGAATTGACGATCGCCCAAGGCAAGCCACTGGAGGCCCTGGAGCGATTCGAGTTTCTCAAAGTTCAGCAGGGTGCTCAAGGAAGCGATGTGGAAACCACCCGTCGAGTCCAACAAATACAGGAAGAGTTCCTTCAACGTCGGGGTTTCCAACCTCCGTGGGAGCGGTATTAAACCGTGGGACGAGTCTGAGCATCGCGTGGGAGTTAACCCTGCATGAATCATTGTCAAAGTCTTTCTGTGAAATCGGTGGCGATCGCCCTTAGCGCCCTTGTGTTGCTAACAGGCTGTCGAGGGTTCGGAGGCAAACCGCCGCTATCTAGCCCTTTGCCCAGTGTCAATACGTCTGATTTGAAATTGTCAAACCAGCGCCGTAGGGAAATACTGGATGAGAGTTGGAAAAGCTATCGCCAGCGATTTATCCAGCCAGATGGTCGGGTAATCGATTGGGAAAGTGATCAGCGGACGACCTCCGAGGGTCAGGCCTATGCCATGTTGCGGGCTGTCCTAGCCAATGATCCGGAAACCTTCTCCCGCACGCTGAATTGGGCTGAGGTCAACCTGGCCCGTAAGGTGGGTGGAAAAAGGAGCGATCGCCTCTGGACTTGGAAATGGGGGCGGACGCCCCTGGGGCAATGGGGTGTGCTGGATGGAAATTTCGCTAGCGATGCGGATATTGATGCCTGTTTTTCGCTGATTTTGGCGTCTAAGCGCTGGAATAAGCCAGATTATCTGGTGTTGGCCCGTCAAAAGTTGGAGGACCTCTGGCAATTCTCTACTTTGGAAGTTAAACAGCAGCGCTATCTCTTGCCGGGGCCAGAAGTGGCCTTTCGTCAGGGGGAAACACTGATCTTTAACCCCTCTTATTTTGCGCCCTATGCGTTTCGGTTATTTGCTCAGGTGGATGGTGAGCGCGATTGGTTGAAACTAATCGATAGTAGCTATCGAGTTTTGGAAGATTCGGCTACACTGTCGTCCGTGGGACTACCCAGTGACTGGGTGGGGTTAAACCTCAAGACCCAGCGCTATGAATCTCTGAAGGCACCGCTTTTGAGCCAGTATGGCTTTGACGCAAGTCGGGTCTGGTGGCGAGTGGCCTTGGATGGTGCGATCTACAATGAGCCTCGGGCGATGGCCTATCTCAAGCAGCATACGACGCATCTGCGTCAGCTCTGGCTAGACCAGGGCAAAATTCCTGCCCAGATTAGTCTCCAGGGCCAGCCTTTGGTGGACTATGACGCAACCTCCCAATATGGGATGCTGTTCGCGGCGATGGAGTTGTTTGATCCGGCGATCGCC
Organism: Alkalinema sp. RU_4_3; assembly: GCA_012031975.1. Classification (GTDB taxonomy): domain Bacteria; phylum Cyanobacteriota; class Cyanobacteriia; order Leptolyngbyales; family Leptolyngbyaceae; genus JAAUSA01. The sequence continues at coordinate 5,015 of JAAUSA010000117.1, forward strand.
AATAATATTAGCCAAAAAAAGCTTTTGCCGAGATATCAGCAGGGTTTTTGGGATAATGATGCGGCCTATTACACTCAGAATTTAGTTTGGTTTGGATTATTGCCCGCCGAGGCGATCGGCCAGGCGATGTCCCCACCGTAGTTACTCCTGTTGCTGTGCTTCGGATGCGTTCCGCTGTCGTAGTCATTAGCTTTCCTCTCCCGTGAATGTTCCATGAAGAAACGCCCTTTTTCCGCCCGACTGCCGATAACTTTCCACCGTCCCTCCCAAAGGGATCTGCGCAACCTAATGTTGTGTGGGTTCGGCCTGGTGAGTGGGTTGGTGGTGGTCCTGAGTAGTGGACTCTGGTCTGACTTGGCGATCGGCCAAAATCTCCAGCAGCGCGAAGATCAGGTGATCCGTAACTATCAGTTGCCCACGGCTCCCGCGCCGGCGCCGATCTATCAGCCGGCTGCACCGTCAGCCCCCGCCGAAGCACCTGTTGAGGAAGCACCGCCCGAGTCTGTGGTTGAACCAGCGGCGGTGGAGCCCGGTGGGGAAAAAGCGACGACGGAGAGTCCCAAGCCTGAAAAGCCTGAAAAGCCTGAAAAAACGACGGCTGAAAAGCCCGTAGAGAAGCCCGATCGCACGGCCCAGAAGCAATATTTGGGACCCCTGAGCCAGTATGTGCTGGAATTCAATCGCAGCCCGGCCATGGGCAACCGGATGCGGATTGAGGGTGTCTTTGGGGAGCAGCGGCTGGGCTTTACCCGGCCCAACAATTGGCAGGTGAAGGGCGCGAAGGCGGTGGTGCGGTTCCAGCATTCTCCGGCGTTGGTGGCCAGTCGATCGAATCTGATTGTGCGAGTGAATGATACGGCGGTGGGGACGGTGCCGTTGAATCTGAAGGATGGCCAGATTGGTGAGGCGGTGGTGACGATTCCGCCCAATTTGATCCAGGATTACAACGACATTGCGGTGGTGGCCCAGCAGGAGAATTCCCAAACCTGTTCGACCTCGGCGGATAAGAGTCTCTGGACGGAGGTGCTGCCGGATTCCAAGCTGGTGATGGACTATCAGGTCCAGGGGGTGCCCCTCGACTTTAGTCGCTATCCCTATCCCTTCTTTGATCCCTTGGCCCTAGATTCGGCGCGGCTGAGCTATTTGGCACCGACCCAGGTGGGTGAAGCCTGGATGACGGCGGCCAGTCGATTGCAGGCAAGTATGGGAAGGCTGGCGGATTTCCGGCCCATGGATACGCAGATTGTTAAGGATGTCAAGGGTTTTAAGTGGAACGATCGCCTGATTATTATTGGTACCCCCGAGCAGCAGCCTGCCCTGAAGGGGTTGAAGTTGCCTTTGTCAGTGGTGGCCGATAGGTTCCAGGATGGCAGTAAGAACGCGATGCCCGATGATGTGGGCCTGCTGATGCTGACGACCCTGCAGAATGGCTCGGTGCCTGTGTTGGTGGTGACGGGCAACAGCGATGCGGCGGTGGCCAAGGCGGCCCAGTTCCTATCCCAGCAGCAGACTAGCCAGATCGGCACCAGTGCCCTGGTGGTGGTAAACGATGTGTCTGAGGTGAAGACACCCAATCCCCGTGACTGGCCGCGCTTTGTGCCCGATCGCCCGCAGTTTAATCTGTCGGACCTGAAGGGCGGCGATGGTCAGTCCTACAAGGATGTGACGGTGAAGGGGGCTTCGGCTCCGCCTGTGGAGTTTAACTTCCGGGCTTTGCCGGACGATCGCTTTGTGCGGGGTAACTCTATGACCCTGCGCTATAGCTATAGCGCCCAGGTGGATACGAGTAAGTCTACGGTGTCAGTGTTTATCGGCGATGTGGGCGTGGGCAGTAAGAAGTTGGCCTCCGACAATGGGGCTAGCCGCGAGAGCTTCACGGTGGACCTGCCGGAAAAACTACTTAGGCCTAACTCGAAGATTCGGGTGGCTTTTAATCTGGTGCCCAAGGGGGGAACGGATAAGAGCTGTGGCCGGGTGGCGGATCAGCAGTTGTTTGGCACCGTCCATAGTGATACGCAGTTTAATCTGAAGCGGCAGATTGGCACGGACTTGCCTGATTTGAAGCTGTTGACGGTGGGCTATCCGTTCACGGCGCCCCAGGATTTGTCGCGGATGGCGATCGTGCTGCCGGATAATCCTTCGGAGGCCGATGTGATGACGCTGCTGAAGTTCAGTGAGCGGATGGGCCGGATTAGCCAGTCAAGTGCGGTGAAGCACGAGGTCTACAAAATGGGTTCCTTGCCGCAGTCGGCTAAGGAATACCGGAACTTGGTAGGTATCGGAACGAGGGAGCGCTTCCCCCTGCCCCAGGTGTTTGAGCCCGATAAGGGGTTCCGGCTGATGGAGGCCTTCTCCAAGCAAATGGGTAAGGCGCAGATTCAGACCCTGCCGGACAATGGGGGGGTGATTAAGACGGTGATGTCGCCTTGGAGTAAGAATGGCGATCGCGTCGTCCTCGCCTTGACGGGCCAAACCGATGCGGGTCTGAAGCAGGTCCAGGATGTACTCGGTAGCGATGCCTGGTTCTATCAGTTGCAGTCGGATACTGCGCTGCTGTCGGCTAGTCAGGCGAATCCTTCGCCCTACGACCCGAGCGGTTATCAGTTCCAGTTCCTCCAGCAGTCCCCCACCAAGACCCTGGAAAACTTGAATATCCTCAACCGGATTCGTCGGTTCCTCCAGTCCAACTTCCTTCTGTTGCCCACGGGCATTATCCTGCTGTCGCTGCTGATGTATGGCATTGCGCAGCTCTATCTCAAGCGTGTTGCGGGGGAGACTAAATAGATGTTGAACTTATCAGAGGATAGACCCCGTAAGCCCAAGCGGGGCAAGCGGGAGCAGGTGGTGGCCGGGCTCGTTAATTTTGTGCCGAACCAGTTCGATCGCTTTTTGGCGAAGGCTGGGAAGTGGCAGTTGTTTGGGCTGATGGCGCTGCTGGCGGTTTTGTCGATTCCGTTTATGGTGACGTCGCTGGCCCTGGAGCACCAGGTGATCGTAGCGTTGCTGCTGATTGCATTGGCCCGGATTGTGGTGCTGGTGGAGCAGAAGCAGACCGAGGGTAGGACGAGTGAGTATCTGCACCTGTTTTTGGTGTGGTTGAGTTTGATCACGACCTTCCGGTACCTTTACTACCGCACCAATTTCACCCTGAACCTGACCAGTACGTTTCAGGATGCTTTCTTTAGCGTGTTGCTGTACGGGGCTGAGCTGTACGCGATCATGACCCTGGGGCTGTCGTTCTTCCAGACGCTCAAACTCAAGGATCGCAAGCCCATTCCCCTGAGTAAGATTCCCGCCGATCGGCTTTACACCGTAGATATCTACATCCCAACCTATAACGAGGATGTGGACCTGGTGCGTAAGACGGTGCTGGGGGCGATGGCGATCGACTATCCGGCGGAGAAGAAGCGGGTCTATGTGCTTGATGATGGTCGGGCCGAAAAGTACAAAGCTCGCCGGGAGGCCCTGCGGGAGATGTGCGCGGAGCTGGGTTGCTCGATGCTGACGCGGGACAACAACGATCACGCTAAGGCTGGCAACATCAATACAGCGCTGCGCCGGACGTCGGCGGAGCTGGTGCTGATTTTGGATTGCGATCACATTCCGGCGCGCTGCATTTTGCAGGAAACCGTGGGTTTCTTCTACAACCCAAAGGTTTCCCTGGTCCAGACACCGCACTGGTTCTACAATCCCGATCCCTTTGAGCGCAACCTGCAAACCGGGGGCAAGGTCCCCGTGGGGAACGAGCTGTTCTACAAGGTGATTCAGAAGGGTAATGACTTCTGGAACGCGGCCTTCTTCTGCGGTTCGGCGGCGGTGGTGCGTAAGAATCACCTACTGGAAGTCGGTGGGATCGCCGTGGAAACGGTGACGGAGGATTGCCATACGTCACTGCGGCTCCATTCCAAGGGCTATGAGTCGATCTACTATGACAAGATCATGGTGGCGGGCCTCGCTCCCGAGAAGTTCTCGGCCTATGTGGGTCAGCAGGTGCGTTGGGCACGCGGGATGGCCCAGATTCTGCGGCTGGAGAACCCGATGTTTAACCCGAAGTTGAAGCTGTCGCTGTCCCAGCGGATTTGCTACTTCAGTGCGACTTCCCACTTCTTTTTTGGCTTTCCGCGTTTGATGTATGCCTTGGCTCCGGCGCTGTTTTTGGTGTTTGGGATTAACCCGATTCGGGGTTTGGGGTTGGAGACGCTGGCCTATGCGCTGCCCCACTTCTTTATCTCGACCTACGCCAATTACATTACCTATAAGCATGTGCGGTTCTCGTTCTGGAACGAGATTTACGAGTTTGCCATGTCCTTCCAGGCCGGGATCGTTACCCTGCTGGCGTTGATTAACCCGAAGCTGGGTTCCTTTAACGTGACGGATAAGGGGATGTCGGTGACCAAGCGCAGCTTTGACTGGGAGTCCTCTCGGGGTCTGGTGTTTGCGGCGGCGCTGGTTGGGGCTTCGATTTTGGCGGTGCCCTTCTGGTTGATTCTGCGGCCTGAGGCGGCGGAGGCGGTCTTGGTCAACATGGGTTGGAGTTTCTTCAACTTGATTTTGATTGTGTCGGCCTTGCTGGTGTCCTTTGAGCAGCCTCAGTTGCGGCGATCGCACCGTCTGGAGCGCAAGCTGGCGGCTAAGTTAAAAACCCAGGATCGCTTCCTTGAAGGCGAGACGATGAACATCAGTGAAACGGGTTGCCAGGTGGTGATCGATTCCTGGGCGGACTTGCTCGATGAGGTGGATCTGGAGCTGACGGGCGATTACGGTGCTAAGGCGTTTGTCAAAGCGCGGGTGGTGCGGGCGACGCCGATTAGTGAGACACAGTTGCTGTTGTTCTTGGATTTCCCCACCTTGACGACGAAGGAGCAGGATGACCTGACCTTGGTGATCTATTCCGATGTGAATGAGTGGTACTCCCAGCGTCGGGAAACGGCGGATGATCCGATGGAGTCCTTCAAGTTCATTGCGAGCAGCTTGATGCGATCGTTCCAGCAGCGTAAACCCGCGATCAACAATGTCCGGTTGCGCAAGCCCATCGGTGCCCATGCCCAGATCTACTGGCAGGGTGGCTTCTATAAAGCCATGGCGACGGAGATTGGCAATCGCAGCTTAAAAGTTGAGATCGAGCCCGGTCTTTTGCCTGATGTGGATACCCTGAAGAAGGTCCAGCCTTTGGTGGGTCTGCTGCTTAGCCAGGATCCGACGGAACCCCTGCCGAAGCGGCTGTTGGCCCAGGTGATTGATGTGGATTCTTCGAGTGAAGCGGGCTCGAATCGAGTAGTCTTGGAGCTGGAGTTCCCCGACCAGATTATGGCTCGTCAGCAGACGAAGATTCGCCAGTTGGTGAAGAGTTTGAACTAGGGCGGGTTGGGAGCAAACATCAAAAAGGGGCTGGGCGATCGCGTCTGGCCCCTTTTTTGATTATCTGCCGAGATGCTTCGAGCCTCTCAACCTGCTTTAGCTGGTTTTATCTGTTAGCCTCGGGTTTTAACCCAAGGCGGGGCAGCAGCGCAGTGAAGATTTTGAAACAGAATCTTTGATTGTGGGCTGCGACAAAGTGATTAAATGGGTGGGACGTTTTTACCCGTACCAGTGTGTCTGTCCCCGAACTCGATCCGAATCCCAAACCCAAGCGCTCTCTGGTAAACATCGCTGGCATTGTGGCGGCGGCCACCTTGATTAGTAAGGTGTTCGGATTGTTACGGACGGTGCTTTTGGCGGCAGTGTTTGGGGCAGCTCCGGCCTATGGGGCCTATCAATACGCGACGATCGTCCCGAGTTTTTCCTGATTTTGCTAGGTGGGATTAACGGCCCGTTCCACAGCGCCATGGTGAGTGTACTGGCGAAAAAAGATCGCGAAACTGCGGCAGAAACCGTGGAGGCGATCTCTTCCCTCATTGGCGTGGTGATGTTGGTGGCCTGCGTTTTGGTAGTGGTGTTTGCGCCGCAGCTATTGTTTTTGGTCGCCTCGGGGTTGTCCAAACAGCAGCCGGAAGTGCGGGATATGGCCATTACCCAACTGCGCCTGATGGCCCCGGTGGCTTGGTTCGCGGGGATGATTGGCATTGGGTTTGGGGCATTGAATGCGGTGGATGTCTATTGGTTGCCTTCGATTAGTCCGCTGCTGTCGAGTGTGATGATGGTGGTGGCGGTCGGTGGTTTGGGTCTTGCCCTGGGCAATCAAGTAGGGGAGCCGCAGTATGGGGCGATCGGTGGAATAGTCTTAGCCTTGGCCTTTGTGGCGGGGACAGTGCTGCAATGGTTCGCCCAGATGGTGGTGCAGCGCAAGGAACGGCTGGGTCGGCTGCGGTTTCGCTGGGATTTGAAGAACCCGGCGGTCCAGGATGTCATGAAGGTGATGGGTCCGGCGCTGTTTGCTTCGGGGATGCTGCAAATTAATGTCTATACGGACATGCAGTTCACATCCTACCTGAAAGATCCGTCGGCGGCAGTGTCGGCGTTGGACTATGCAAACCTTTTGGCTCAAACGCCCTTGGGGATTCTTTCAAATATGATTTTGGTGCCGTTGCTGCCTGTGTTTTCTAAGCTAGCGGACCCCTTGAACTGGGACGAACTCAAGGGTCGGATTCGCCAAGGGATTTTAATCACGGGGGTGGCGATGCTGCCGCTGGGGGCTTTGATGATGGTGTTGGCAAAGCCCATTGTGAGTGTGGTTTATGAGCGGGGACGGTTCGATCCGGCGCTGTCGGCCCTGACGGCCTCGGTGTTGATGGCCTATGCCTTTGGGATGTTTGTTTATCTCTCTCGGGATGTGTTGGTGCGGGTGTTTTATGCGCTTGGCGACAGTACGACGCCCTTCCGGATTAGCTTGGTGAACATTGGTCTCAACGCTCTGTTTGATTATTTGCTGCTGCCCTTCGGGGTGCCGGGCCTGGTGCTGGCGACGGTCAGTGTGAATGTGCTGTCGGTGATCGCCCTAATTTTCTACCTCAATCGCCGCCTCGGCAGCCTCCCCTTGCTGTCCTGGAGTTTGGCGCTATTAGGCCTAACAGCGGCCAGCGGTGTTGCGGGGCTGGCCTGCTGGAGCATGCTCAATGGTCTTCAAGGCTGGCTGGGGAATCAAGGGATGATTTTGCAGCTCGTGGAATTATCGATCGCTGGAATCGTCGGTCTGATTGTGTTTGTCCTGTTGGCGATGCAGTTGCGGATACCTGAAGTGAATCTGTTCATCAACAATATCCGTAGCAAGGTGCTGAAATCCTAGAGCCTCAGCCATGTCATCTTCTATTTCTATTTACCAAACCCCTGCTGTCCTAGCCCAAACTGAACGCTTGCTGTGGAGTTTTGAACATTGGACCGGGCGATCGCTGCTGCCTGGCCTTGAAAAAATATCGGAAAAAACGCCTGTGATGTGGGCACAGGCGTTATTCAATGCACAATTCGTCGTTGTTTCCCATGGGGTAGAAGCGGACCCTATCTTTAATTACGCCAACCAAACCGCCTTGGATCTATGGGAACTGGACTGGTCTGCCTTCACCCAAATGCCCTCTCGGCTTTCGGCGGAGGAAACATTTCGTGCCGATCGCGCCCAAATGCTGGCCCAAATTGCCGAGGGTGGCTTCTTTGATGGCTATTCTGGAATTCGGATTTCCAGTCAAGGTCGGCGCTTCTCCATTGAGAATGTGACGATCTGGAAAGTTATTGACCCGCAAGGCCACTCCCACGGGCAAGCCGCGACCTTCGAGCAGTGGGTTTACCTTTAGGCAGTCGCTTGGCTTCGACGACCGGGGTGGCGACGCGGCCCATGGCCCACTGGGTCGTCTGGCGCTGGCCATCGGCAAAAATGTAAGTTCCCACCCCCTGCCATTGTCCGTTGGCGAAGGCACCCTCGTACGATCGCCACTTAATCATCAGACAAAGCCCATTGCCGTTCAATTGGTCGTTGATAAACGGGCCGGAGCACTTGCTGCCGTTATGGCTGTAGGTAAACGACCCCCAACCCTGCCGCATCCCTGCGACAAATTCTCCCTCATAGCGATTGCCGCTCGGATAGACACAGCTTCCGAAGCCTGTTACAACATCGGCAGCAAACTGCCCTTCACACCTCGTCCCATTGGCGTAGAGGGCCATACCCTGTCCTTGACGCAGATTGTGCTGGAACTGACCTTCGTAGCGATCGCCATTGGAAAACTGACAGGCCCCACGCCCGGTCAATTCATCCTGTTGAAACGTCCCTTCGCAGCGGGTGCCATCGCGGTAGATAAACAACCCCCATCCTTGACGCCTGCCATTTTCCAGAGGTCCTTGGTAGCGATTTCCACTGGGGAACTGACAACTGTGATTTCCCTGAGCCTGTCCGTCAAACCCCCCATCGCAAACATCGACACGGGCCTCCACCGTCGCCGAATAGTTCTGGGCCATCGCCATGGTGCCAAACCCCACCATCATGGGCAAAACGCCGATCGCGGCGGACAAACTTCTCTGCTGCCAAGGTTTCATCTAATTGCTGGGGGGCTAATTGCTGGGGCCATTTTCTCAGTTATTCTACCCAGAATTTTTTAAGGCTATACAGGGAATAGTTAAGTATTAGAAGCTACTTGTTAGTCCCGGTTTTGATTGTAGTCTAGATGACATAAGTTCTATGGAAGCAATCATTGTCAGGGGTTGGATGAGCAAATATTGACATTGCTCACAGGTAGTCTAGGATGCTCTGTATCATCTCAACACTGGGGTTAGGGGGAAATTTTGTCGCTCTTGTTTCTGTCGCCGATCGCGCAAGTGAATATACCCATCGATCGTCCGCCTATTGTGCAACCGAGTATTGCGCCGCAAGATGTGACGGCTCCTAGGCGATCGCTCTCCCTACCCCTGCCCCCCCAGGAACCTAGCCAGCCACCCCTGCCTAAGCTGCAAAAACAAGAGCAAATTCGTCGTCAGGAAGTTAGGGCACTGCTGGGACAGATCGATCAGGTGCCCGTATTTAATAGCAATAGCCCCGAGGTGGTTCTGACCGAAGGTATTCTGCTGTCTACCTTTTCCCCCAATGGCATGGCGGTGCCTGCGGCCCATCTGAACTATGCCTTTAATGGGCGGTTCGACATTTTTTCCCACCATATCAGTCGTGCGGGCCATGGCAGCCACCTGAGAACTCTATTCCAAGGCATTTTGCTGCATAATCCGGGGGATACACCAGCGGTTGTCGAAGTCATGCAGGCTTCCACCTATTTGACCCGCCCAGATGCCCTCTTTGTCGATCTCCCCAAGGTTGTGGAAGATCCGCTGGGGCGCGTCTTCTCTGGACCAGGCAGTCGAGTCGTTGGGGATGTGCTGCGGGGCCACCGAAACCCCGCGATCGCCCGCACCCTAACCATCCCGCCCAAAACCACCCAAGTCTTGCTAAACATGCCGATCCCGGCAGGTGTCACTACTCCAACCTCGAATGGGCGATCGACCCTCATGCGCCTCAACGTCGATCAACCCATCCACGTGGCCAACCTCGCTATGTTCGCCCCCCAGGAAGGCGGGCGGGAGCGGGTGCCGACCCTGGAGGAATGGCAGAACCTACTGGTGAAGGGAGAATTGGCGGGTCCGCGCGATCGGCCACCCACCCCTCTGGACAATGGCAATCCTAATTTGATTTATGGCCGAGTTGCGGGCGTTTCGACAGGTTCCCAATGGACCACGCAACTGGTCGATGGCAATACCCAAACCCTAGCGATTCCATCCCAGGGCGAAGCCTTCTCCTACGGCATTAGCCTGCTGCACAACGGACGGTTCGGCACAGGCCAAATCCAGAGTGCCCCACTCCTGGCCCGCTACCCAGACACAGCCTACGCGGGCAACGGCAACTATGGCGTGCAATACAACCTCACCCTCCCCCTACACAACAAAACCAATCAACCCCAGACGATATCGCTTTCCCTGGACACCCCAGTCAAGCAGGACAAAGTAAACAACCTATTACTCTTCCTATCCCCACCCGAGCCTCGCATTTTCTTCCGAGGTCCGGTGCGGATTCGCTACCATGACAATAATGGTGTGCAGCAGACTCGCTATTTCCACATTGTGCAGCGCCGTGGTGAGCAGGGTGCCTCTCTGCTGGACCTGCGCTTGGGGCCGAATGAGTCGCGATCGATCGAGGTCAACGTCGTCTATCCCCCGGATGCGACACCCCCGCAGCTATTGACGATTACGACCCAGGGTGGATCCGGCGCGATCGCAGAACAGATCACCCAAAAGCCTTAAACCTCTTCCAGAACTGTATTCCAGCACACTACAAAACTTTCTCAGAGAAACCCCTTGCCAAAACCAGACGGGTTCGATATATTAATTAAGCGCTGAAACGCAGCCCACCTGAAAGGGAGCGGGAGATGTAATCAGTTGTTGAACCAGGACAACTAAAGATTTAGAAGTAATTAGAGCATAAAACCTTCGTCAAGTAAACGGTTTTTAGCAGATTAGTTCACGGGTCGTCCTATTAAGCTTTGGTTTAAGAAGGATGTGAACTAGTCAAACGGATAGACTGAGTTAGAACTTAATCTAATTGTTGTTTTACCTACAATGGAGAGTTTGATCCTGGCTCAGGATGAACGCTGGCGGTATGCTTAACACATGCAAGTCGAACGGAAATCTTCGG
>JAAUSA010000118.1 GCA_012031975.1 Alkalinema sp. RU_4_3
GGGGTGTGGGAGGGGGTTTGTGCTTGAGCAGGGTTGTCGGGTGGTGGGGCGGTTTGAGTCTTGTTTGGTGGAAGGGGCGGATGGGTTGGATATGATGGCGCGATCGGTGGTGGAGGTTGGGGGGGATGCCTATGGTGGGGCGGTTGGTGAATTTGGATCGGCGATCGGCTTTTGAGGGGTGTTATGGGGAGGCGGTGGGGAGGATTGCGGATGGGCTGGTGGGTAACGGTTAGCAGCGGATGCTTTGTCTGTTTTTGGGGTGGGGTGGGCTGGAGCAACGGATGCTTTGTTTGTTTTGAGGGGGGATGGCTGGGGGGGTGGGGGTATGATTGATGGGTTGTGATGGGAATTGTCCTTCATCCTTTCTTTCCTCGATCGCCCATCTGTTGTCAATCATGAGCCTGGGGTTTTAACCCAAGGCGGACATGGCGATCGATCGACAACCCCCACATGTTGGCCATAGGGCGATCGCCCCAAGGCCTGTCTTTGAGCAATTGCTTATCCCTGGGATCGATCGTCCCACCTCCCGATCAATCATCCGTTGCCCCCCGGCAATTTGGAAGAGACCTCTTCCAACCCTATGTCATTCTATGTTCAGACCAAAGCGATCTGAGCAGAAATACTCAAGATAACGGCAAAATCTGTAGATTTGCTGAATATTCTCTGGGTGGACTGGTGTGACAGATTAACCTTACTAGTGGAGAATCTCTACAGAGAGCGAATCGTCACCCGCTACTCATATTCCGCTTTGTGCTATGCCCCAGTTCCATCGCTATATTGAACCGTTATGGCAACCCCACTCCATCTTGTTCTCATCGAAACCTCTGGCAACCAGTCCTTCATCTTCTCTACCAACAAACTTAAGGAGAACGTCGGTGCTTCAGAAGCTACCTATCGTGTCTGTAGCCAATGGGTTCTAGACGCCGTTAGTGAAATTACAAAAACAAAAACACTTTGGGATGATGATGCCGACCAACTGAAAAACAACCTCTGTAACTCAAAGTTCAATCCACCGATCACAGCTACTGGCAGTTGGGTTGAAGTCGTTGTGGCTGCATCGGGAAAGGCAATTCTGATTACCCGTGAGCTAGACCACGCCAAGAAAATTATCAAGGCAGTTACGCTTCGGGCACTCAAGGAAGCACCTGGCTTGGATGTCTGCGGGGCGATCGAAGCCTTTAACTGGGATGGGGATATCAAGCTACCTGAAGTTAGTCGCCGCTTGCATAAGAAATTTGAAGTTGTGCGATCGATGCGTCCTGGCCCAGAGTTACGGTTTCTGAGACTGCCGATCGTTGAAGACTGCCGTGCCAGTGGATTACCCGCTGCAACGATCGAATCTGATGCTGATGACCGATTAGTTGCTCGATCGGAAACCACCCTCAAGAAGAGAAGCTGGGCGAAAGCTGCGCTGGACGATCGCCTACCAAAACTACTGGATAAATCTTTTGCATTTGCAAAATCCGCTGACAAGATTTTGGATGATGGATTGTCTGCACAGTGGCTAGCTGTCATTCATGCTGATGGTAACGGGTTGGGACAAATTTTCATTAATTTGGAAGAATATCTTGAGGACAAGACCGATCGCACATACGTCAATCAATTTCGAGAATTCTCATTAGCCTTAGACATTTGCACTCGGAAAGCATTTATTACAGCCCTGACGGTCTTTCCTGCAAATAAACGAAAACCTTTGCCACTGGTACCATTGGTCTTAGGAGGCGATGACCTCACTGTTATCTGTGATGCTGACTATGCGCTGGCATTCACCAAAAAATTCCTAGAGAAATTTGAAAAAGAGACTCAGGGTTCGGAAATTATTAGTAAAATTGCGGCAAAGGCTTTTGATATAAAGTCAGGAAAACTTTCGGCCTGTGCAGGTATCGCGATCGTCAAGCCCCACTTCCCCTTCTCAGCCGCCTATCAACTCGCCGAAGATCTCGCCAAGTCAGCCAAAGACGTGAAGGACATTGTAAAAAGAGGTGAGCAGGTCATTCCTTGTTCAGCGATTGATTACCACGTCCTCTACGACACCCATGGGATTCGACGGGAAGCCATTCGCGACAAACTCACATTGGCTTCACCCAACAACCCCACTGCCGAGTCTCAAGCTAGCGAAGCCGAAGCTAGCAAAACCCATCTCTATAATCGCCCCTACGTAGTTAGCACCGTCGATGAAGTCATGAGTATGGTTGGCGAGAACCCAGACTTGAAGCAATGGCTGGATAGACATCATTGGTCAGAATTAGATCGACGAGTTAAAGCTCTATTAGCGCAAGATGATGACGATCGAAGAAAGTTGCCTAATAGTCAAATGCACGCTTTGCGCGAGGGGTTGTTCATGGGCAAAGACGGGGCTAATGCTCAATATCAGTTGATTCGCAAGCGTTATGACGATCAGGGGATTACGGCGATCGCAGCAACAGGGGACCAGGAATCGCTATTCTGGGCCGAGTCCCTATTTTGGAAAACCCCAGTAACAGAGCAAACGCCAGTGCCAGTGACTGTGCGCTATGTGACTGGTTTTCTGGATGCGATGGATGTTACCGATTTTTGGGAAAAGTCTGATGAATCAACTAATAACGAAAGTCCTGATGAGGTGCAGTCATGATTAATGGCACTTTAACGATCGAGATGAAGAGTGATTGGCATATTGGCTCTGGCGCGGGTCGGCCTGGGAGTGTCGATCGGCTTGTCCAACGGGACACCCATAATCTGCCCTATATCCCGGCAAAGAGCCTAATCGGAATTTGGCGTGATGGTTGTGAATTGGTAGCTCAAGGACTGGATGGCGGGGAAGCTAGCGACTGGCAACAGTGGGTCATTTGGCTCTTTGGTGGACAGCAGCTTCCCAAGGATGAAACGCACAACCCAGAGATCACACCCCGAGGGGCAAAACTAGCAGTTCGATCGGCCCATATGCCGAAAGCACTCCAAGAAGCCTTTCAAGGTAATGTTCTCCTTCAAAGTATGGTGACTTTTGTTAAGCCAGGTGTAAAAATCAACCCCCATACTGGATCAGCCTTGGTTGATCACCTGCACTTTGAAGAAATGACGCGGAGCGGGACTGTCCTCCATGCTGACTTCGGTTTAGAACTGAAAAGTTTGTCTGTGCAAGAAGCTAAGATTGCCAAGGCATTATTGGTGGCAGGTGCATCAATGGTAGAGCGCCTGGGAGCCAAGCGCCGACGTGGGGCAGGCCGTTGTACGATCGCAGTCAAAGAATTGGGCGATTTGAAGGGAGCGATCGCGGCTCTCTTAGAGACGAAAGGAAAGCCCCCTGAGATTCCGTCAGGGAAGCCCCCTGAGGAAGGTGATAGGCAGACCGAGAAACTAGACATAGAGACTCAAATCGATACGGGCTGGTGGCGAATTGAGCTAGAAGCTGAAACACAGTCGCCCATTATCATTCATAAGCGGACGGTCGGTAACCATCAAGAAACCCAGGACCATATTCCAGGCACTTATTTCCTACCCCCCATGCTCAAACATCTGAGTGAGTATCTCCAGAAGCCATTGGGAAATGCGCTCATCCACGGTGATATTGTGATCAGTAACGCCAACTTAGTGATTGAAGAGATGCGTGGACAGGCTGTGCCTTTCGCCATCTTTGAACCCAAAGCAAAGTCTAACGAGACAAAGATTCATCAGCGACTCGGCGAAGGTGTGTCTGAGCCATCCGATGGAGTTCAGCTCAAGGGTCTTCGGCGTGGATTTGTTTGCTTAGATCAGACTGTTCTATATCGTGATAATGTCGATTCTGAGATTTCGGTCCACAACACGATTTTGGATAAGAAACAGCGGCCTGATGCTGAAATTGGTGGCATCTATACCTATGAGTCAATTCCAGCAGGTTTAAGATTTCGGTTTGAAGTGCGGCTCCGGGATTATTTAATCACAAAGAGTGCGGTCAATCCATTGGACAAATTCCTGAAAAGTGGAATTCCAGCCCAGATTGGTAGGACAAAGAAAGATGACTATGGCAGTGTCAGAATCCGTCAGATTGATAGTGGGAAAATTGGTAGCGAAAATATAGCAGAAGCGAATGGGGATCTGATTGTTTGGCTGCAATCAGATATGCTATTGCGGGATGCTAGATTACGGCCAACGACTGACCCCAAAATTCTAGGTCAGAAGCTAGGGGAACAAGTAGGAGTAACGCTTACCCTCGTAGATAAGCCTAAAGGTGGACTGCCTCCGATCGATCAACTAGTGGCCTTTGCCCGATCGAGCCGTACTGAGTCCTGGCAGACGAAATGGGGTCTGCCACGTCCTTCGCTAGTTGGCCTCAGTGCTGGGACCGTATTGCAGTTCAAGGTCAAGGGCAAGATTGACCAGGATATCATACAGTCTTTGGTGGTCTCTGGGCTGGGAGAGCGCACGGCTGAAGGCTATGGACAGCTTTGCTTTAATCACCAGCTTCTCACTTCTAAAGAGATTAAGGCTGTCCCCAAGGGCGATGGTCCAGATTCACCGAAAGCTAAGATTCTTAGTGAAAAGAATACGGCAAAGTCAGAATATGACTATGCTAGAGTCATTGAACAAGAGACTTGGCGGGAAATGGTTCGTAGAGCTGCAGGTGCGATTGCGGCTGAACCTGGTAAGTTGGTACGCTTGAAAGCGCTAAGTAACAATGAGTCCAACCTCACTCGTAGCAAGCTCGGAACACTTCGATCCCTGGTTGATGGCCTGAAGCATACTCAGGATAGCGCTCGTGTGGTGCAAGTGCTAGAAAAGATGCAGGGGAAAGAGAAGTGGAATAAAGATGGCACTCTGGCCTGTGTCAAAAAAATAGTGGAAGAGCCAGAAGAAGTCTGGAACTGCTACAAGGAGATGGGATGTAACTTCTCTGACTATCGCTTGACCGATCGAGCAGAAGCTGACTTGAAAAAAGCACTTTGGGCTGAGTCTGTGCGGATCTTAGTTGATGCCTGTATTCGGTCCCATAGACGGGCATCTGAGCCACTTTCGTCATTCCAGGAGCAAACAAATGGCTAGACAAATTAGTCAGCGAATCAAGATTACTGGCACGATCACGGCCCAGACACCTTTGCACGTGGGGGGACTGAGCACTGACCCTACGGTCGATTTGTCCTTGGCGCTAAATGGGAGGAGTGAATCCTATGTTCCAGGCACTAGTCTGGCGGGGGCATTTCGCAACTGGATGTGGGACTACGGTATTTCCGGTGAGGAAATCGATTCGATCTGGGGATTCCAGAAAGAGGATAGGGGCCATGCTAGTTTCATCATCATTGAAGATGCTGTGGTGAAATTGCCTGATGGTGCGATCGCCGAACTCCGCGACCATGTTGGCATCGATCGTATCTACGGCTCAGCCAGCGACAAAACCAAGTTCGATCGGGCCATCTTACCTAAGGGCAGTACATTTCCCTTAGATATCACCATCGATATTGCCAAGGACAAGCCACTGCCAGTAGATGCGGTGGAAAAGCTGATTCATGCCCTAGAACATGATGGGTTACGTCTTGGTGGGGCGAAGACAAGGGGACTAGGCTTAATCAAGCTGACCCATCCAGAGTGGAAGGTCTATGACTTCAGCAGCTTTGCTGGAATGATCGCTGCACTTGGCAACCAAAGCAAAGAGCATAAGCCTGCTTCAGAGTCTTCATGCCATCTTCTGAAAATGACCATTCATTGGCATCCGATCGGGGCGCTGATGGTCAAGTCTGGGCAAGATGGCGTGGCAGTGGATATCTTGCCGCTCACCAGCCGCGATGGCAAAGATGTCAGCTTTGTACTGCCGGGAAGCGGTGTCAAAGGAGCACTCCGATCGCAAGCCGAGCGAATTCTTCGCACGGTTTTGCAAGCGGGTTGTCCAACCGACAAACTTCAGATGCAGCTTGAGGATGACAACCTAAAGCTGACCCAATGGCTGTTTGGTAAATCAGGAACGGGGAGTGCATCAGAAAGCGTTGAGTTTGGGCAGGGAGCCTTGGCGATCGATGACTGCTACTGTACCAAGAAGATTACGCCGAAAAACTGGCAAGCCGTTGAGCAGGCGATCGATGACCCTAAACAAGTCAACGCTGGAACTCTTCGTGGCAGTTTGGATGCCGCTAAACTAACTGATACTCAACAGGCGTTTCATGTGGCGATCGATCGTTGGACGGGTGGTGCTGCGGAGCATATGCTGTACAGTGCTTTGGAGCCGTTCAACTTGGATTGGGCACCGATCGAACTCACCGTGAACCTTAAACGGATTGAAGATAGTCAGAAAGAAGCGGTTAAAGCACTGCTGATCTTGACGCTCCGAGATCTGGCCAGTGGGCGAATACCGCTGGGCTACGGTGTAAACCGGGGATATGGATCGTTAGAAGTTGAGAAGATTGTCTTGAATACGTCGGCTGCAAGTGAGTTTGACGGCAAGGAGATCACCTTTTCACCCAATGGAGCGATCGAGGGAATTGATATTACCCAACTCAATCAGGCTTGGCAAAACTGGCTCAATGAGGAATCACAAAATCAGGAGGTACCTGTATGACAACAACTAAATTGAAACCAGAGATGCTGTATGCGCGTAGTCAGAAAGATGTGAAATTGGGAGATGCGATCGCCGCTTGTCAGGAATGCTTTAGTGATGCTGTTGGGCTATTTTACAGTCCAGAGTCTTGCTTTTTGGGTAAGGTTGCCGGGACGAACGTAACTGATTCTAGCGGAGCGTCTGTAAATCTCGATCGAGTCTTTGAAGCCAGGATTTTTAATGCTGACTATGAGCTACGTTGGTTGAACGATCGTGGCGGACAAGGTATAGTCGTGCTACTATCAGAAAAAGATATTAGGCAATACCTGGAAATTGAAATTGATTCGATTCAGGCGATCGATACTGAAGACCAGACCTATCTACTATGGGGTGAAGGCTTTTCTCCTAGTCAGTCATTACAGGCAGGCTGGAGTCGGTTGGCAACTTCGCGACTGGGGAAATTGGATGTGCCGATTGAGGGTATAACTCAATCCAAACAGCGCATCAAACTTACGGCTAAGGAATATTTTCAGTCTATGGATGATCTGTATGGCAACGTTATTGTTGCAGAAGAACGGCTGACAGGTTTGCAAAAGATTTTGGGCTAACGCACACAGAAAATTTGGAGAAATCAAATGACTAGTTTCCATAACCCTTACAATTTTGTTCCAGCATTACCGCGTGGTACATCTGGTGAACTGGGCGATCGTGAACCTGTTGGACATCATGCTTATTTATGCAATTATTGGAGTGGTAGTATCTCTATTAAATTGAAGACCAAGACGCCGTTACTGATTTCAGATACATTAAAGCCTGGAGATGAAGCTGATAATGGACATAAAACCTATGATTTGAGGATGATAGATGGTAAACCATATCTGTCGCCAACATCGATCAAAGGAATGCTCAGAGCAGCATATGAGGCCGTAACTAATTCTCGGCTATCTGTGTTTGTCGGACATGATGATCGATTAGCTTATCGAATGTCCACTAAATGGGTCTTCGCATGGTTCCGGCTCGAATTGAAGGCAACCAGATTAGACTTTTCCCCGGCATTTCTGACATTCGTAGAGATGGTAGTCCTGATGGTGAAATGTATGCGGCTTGGCTACCAAGGTACAGTCGGGGAAAGGTTAGCCTTGATGCAGTGAAGTATGCAGATCGTGGCCTACCGCAGCATGGAGAAAGAGTCAAAGCATATGTTGAACTTATTCAACACAAAAGGTGGGATAGAGGCCAAAGGCGGCATATCCCAGACTTTCAGTATTTGCGAGTGTTAGAGATTGCTAAAGATGGCGATATGCTGGAAAAGAAGAAACTTTCTCCTAATACTATCCCACGAGATAATTGCTCTCACCATGAACCACTGAAAAATGTATGGAGATTAATGGTTATGTTTGTATAACTAATCCAAACATAGACAGAAAGCATGATGAACGTGTCTTCTTTGATACTTCAGATGAACCTATTATGGATGATCTCACTCCTGAACTGAAACAACAGTGGAATCAACTAATTGCTAATTATCAGCAAGAACACAAGTCTGAAATCTGCGATAAACATCGAACTAGTCCACCCGCGCTAACCCATTCATCTTGGTCGCGGCATATTACCCATGGTCATCATCAACTTGCAGAAGGTGAGAAAAATTTAGCTGAGGGTACCCTTTGTTATGCGTTAGTTGATAATTCTAATAGTGATCCCGAAGTGATTGGACTGTATCCAGTCATGATTTCACGCGAGCTATTCAATTACGCACCCAGCAATCTTCTGGATACGTCACTACATCCTGCTAACGAGCTTAAATTCTTATCTCCAGGCGATCGTGTATTTGGCTGGGTACATCAGAATGATAAAAATGATCCTCTGAACAATGATCAAGTCAGCGCCTACAAAGGGCAATTACGTATTCATTCTGTGCGGTGCATTTCCCCTGATCCAGTTGAGTCTTTTGGAAAAGATGGTTTTCCACTAGCAATTTTGGGCCAACCTAAACCTCAGCAAACACGATTCTATGCTGCCAAGAACCAACAGGGCGAAGCTTTTGGTGATAATACATCCAAAGATAAGGGCTATCAAGATCAATCGCAAGGATTGCGTGGTCGTAAAGTCTATCCTCATCAGAAGGATTTGCCTGATGCTCACTGGAAAAATCCCAAGCAAGATCGTACCCAACAGCTTATTAATGGACATTATCAGGAGTATCGTCGTCCCAAGAAAAATGGCGAAGAACAGCGAGACGACCAAAATCGTTCAATTAGAGCTTGGGTAAAACCAGAACAAGAATTTACCTTCAGTATTGACGTTACAAATCTATCAGATATAGAACTTGGGGCATTACTCTACTTATTGAATTCAGAGCACTATCATCGACTAGGTAGTGGCAAATCACTAGGATTTGGTAGTGTCAAATTAGAACTAGATGAATCCAGCACTGATTTGCGGAAAGGTCAAGCATGGGGTGAATTTTATCTCTCTCTGTTACCGATATCGCCGCTGCAAGCAGCAAATTGGCAAAGCGCCGTTCAAGAGTTTGAAAAAGCGATCGTAGACAGTTACGGGAAACCATTCAAGAAAGTTCCTTTTATTGCAGCATTTCAGCAAGCTACTCTCGGTTATAGTGGCCCTGTACATTATCCACGAGTTACACTCCATCCGAAGTCTGACGGGGAGTCTTTTAAGTGGTTTGTAGAGAATGATGCACAGCCACGGGGTCAGAAACTAGCACTGCCAGATTTGGCGAGCAAGCGTATCCTTCCAATTGATCCAACTAACGAGCAAAATCGTCCACCTGCACGCAGATAAATCGGTACACAGGTTTATACCAATTCTCCCTATGCAAAAAATCATTACCTTTCTTGGACTTGGTTCTGGTTTGACCAAGTATCAGCACAGCGGACAAGTTTATGAAGGTTCTGTGTTCCCCCAAGTGTTGCGGCAGTTTCAGCCATTTGATGAAATGCTGGTTTGTTTGACGGCTGGGGCACGGGAGAAGACTTGGCATCTACTAGAGAATCTGAAAGACGATCGAATCATCCCGATCGATATTCCCGATGGTCGTACGGAAGCAGAAATCTGGACGACTTTCCAAGCAGTGATTCAGCACATCGATCGCGACGATCGGGTGATTTTCGACATCACGCATGGTCTGCGATCGCTGCCTTTCCAGGTGTTTTTATTTGCAGCCTACCTTAGGGCGGCGAAGAATGCCGAGATTGAAGCGGTTTATTACGGTGCCTATGACCTGAAGGATGCAGATAATGTGGCTCCGGTTATTGATTTGTCGAGCTTTGTCGGGATGTTGGACTGGCTGACGGCGACCGATCGATTTACGGCAACTGGGGATGGTAAGGACTTAGCTCAGTTGATTCGGGGGGAGATGGCGAGTGAGATAGAAATGAACGAGGTGCCGGATGAGAAGCGTATGGGAGAGCATTTAAAGAAAGCTGCTAATGCGATTGATAATATTTCTCTGGCGTTAGCACTAACTCGTCCAGAGGAGGTGACAAAAGCAGCTAAGAAGCTGAAGAATATCCTGACTGAGACTACAAGAAGTTTGAATGTTAAGGTGAAACCCTTTTCATTGGTGAAGGAACAAGTGCAATTAGCCTATGGTCAGTTTGCAATCACTGACTACAAAGATGCCAAAGCTATCCTGATGAAGCAGTTCGCAATGATTAGATGGTATCTCGATCGCCAACAAATCGGCCAGGTTATCACTCTGAGTAGGGAATGGATTATATCAGTTTACTGTTGGAAGTTTAAGACGACGGACCGGACAGAAATAACTCAAGCACTTAACAATTTGCGGGTTTCAGATATAGATGATATTCGCGAAAAAGAATGGAGTGATTACGATGAAGAGATTCGTTCTGAGCTAAATGCATCTGCAATCAAGCGAATTTGGAAAGAGACGACAAAAATTCGCAATCAGGTCGCCCATTGTGGAATGAGTGGAAATGACCAGGCTGATGATTTGAGAGAACGAACCATCGCGTTGTATCCCGATCTAGAAAAGGAAATTGCAGTGCTTTTGCATTGACGGAGATCACTGATCGCGCCAGAAGTCTCTGCTAGAGTTGTGTCTGTGGCTTGTCTCTGTTGATGTTGATCGATTAATCAATTTTGATGGGGAACATGCATATGTCTGTGGTGAATGGTGATTTGGTGCTTGAGGGTAGCCAGTGGATGCTGGCGGGGTTCCCGGTGCTGGGGATGCCGGATGAGGGGCGATCGACCAAGTATTTCAGCCTAAATCCGTTTGTGCCGAATCAGGAGAATCGTTGTCCCCTGGAATGTGCCTACTGTGTCTGTCATCAGGATGCGGGGTGGCATCAGCATCCCGAGAGGTTCTCGGCGGTGGTGCCGGAGGAGGATTTACTGGGGCAGTTGCTCGATCGCATCCTCGCGACCCCGAAGGACAGGCAGGCTTTCCGATTTCGCTGTGTGATTATTCTGACCCGTTTGTGGCTGTGCATCGCGATCGCATCCTCCAGATTTTGCAGGCGCTGATCGATCGGGGGGCAAACAATATGGTGTACATCACGACGAAAGTGCATCCGGGAGCGGGCTTTCTCGATCGGCTTCAGGTATTGCTGGCGCAGCCCCATGGATTGCGGGTGACGGTGTTTGTGAGTTTGCCGCCGTTGCGATCGGGGTATGAGGTGGTGGCGGTGGCGGGGCGGTGCAGTTGCTGAAGGATTTGGTGGGGCGGGGGATTCCTTGCTGCTGGTATTTGCGGCCTTTGGTGGAGGAGTGGTTTGATGAGGGGCTAATGGGGGATTTGGCGCGGGAGCTGGTGCCTGTGGTGAAGGACCATATTATTCTGTCGGGGATTGTCATGTCGGGGGAGGTGGAGGAGATTTTGTTAGAGCGGGGTTTGGTGGTACCGGATTGGACGGTGGCGGGGGTAAAGTTGCCGTTGGATATGGCCTTTGAGCAGCGGGTGCGGGGGATATTAAGCGCGGCGGCTGAGGGGGCTGGGGTGAGTCTGGGTCCGGTGATGGGGCATCGTCTCTGTGGGACGAATGGGAATCATGCCTATGGCTGTCTGATCTGTGGGAAGCAGGATCGCTATTGTCAGTTGTTCCAGTTGCAGCCATTATGGGGAGACGATCGAGGCGACAGAAAATCAGAGGCGGAAGGAGGAAAGTAGGAAGTAGGAGGGCTGAACGCGGAAGGGTTGGTCTTCTGGGTCTTCACACTTCCGCGTTCATACTTCATCGTTCAGAATGCGCTAGGATGGCTTTGGCTCGATCTGAACAGCTACAGGAATAGTGACTATGGCTTTTAGTGCTTACAAGAACTTCGGGGAGACGGTTAAGGCGCTGCAAATCACCTATACGGAGTCGAATTTTCTGGTGGATGTGCCTTTTATGCCGTCTGAGTATTTTGTTGAGGATTTGGCGTTTGTGATGCGGGAGGGGGTGGTGGATAATTCGGAGTTTGCGATTTGTGAGAATTTGGTCTATCCGGTTCTGAAGGAGGTCTGGAAGTCCTATTCTAGCCAGTTCACGCTGTGGAGCCATCAGTTTCTTGATTGCGGTGCTGATTTGTCGGGGTTTCCGGAGTATATTTTGGCGAGGCGATCGCCCCTTGGAAAAGTTGTGTTTGACCAGCCTTATTTTCTCCTGGTGGAGGCGAAGCAGGATAATTTTGATGCGGGTTGGGGACAGTGTTTGGCGGAGATGGTGGCGGCGCAGCGGTTGAATGAGACGCCGGATATTTCGGTGTTTGGGATTGTGTCGAATGGCGATCGATGGCAGTTCGGTAAGCTGGTGGGTCGGACGTTGGTGCGGAATCAGACTTTCTATTCTATTCAGTCGCTCGATCGGCTGTTTGGGGCGGTTAATTATGTGTTTCAGCAGTCGGCTCTTCAGCTTGAGCAGGCTGTGGTTGCGGTTTAGGGGGCTGAGGCTGGTTGGAAGGGGTCTTTACGAGGAGAATTGGAGCTTTACTTCTAGTACAATAGAACGAACTATCTTGAAGTAGGCATATAACTATGCGTCGTGATGCCATTTTCTACAAGTTGTTCCAGCAAACGCCCAGTCTGATTTTTGAGCTGCTGGACGCGGTGCCAGAAACTGCTGAACGCTATCGGTTTGAATCGGTGACGGTGAAAGAGCCGACGTTTTTGATTGATGGGGTGTTTTTACCGCCAGCTGACCAGCCCCCAGGGGTGGTGATTTTTGCAGAAGTTCAGATGCAACCCAATCAAAGGTTGATAGAACGTTTATTTGGGGAGTTGATGACCTACTTCTATCGCAATCGTGATGCGTTCTCGGACTGGCAGGCGGTGTTGATTTATGCTTCGCGATCGATGGAGCAAAATGATACCTATCCCTATCGTGCGCTGCTCAACAGTGACCAGGTGCATCGGATTTATCTCAATGAGTTGGGGGCGATCGAGGAGTTGCCGTTAGGAGTAGCGGCGATGGTGCTGACGATCGAGAATGAAGCAAGTGCACCAGAGAAGGCGAGGATGCTGCTCCAACGGGCAGATCAGGAGCTTGCAGACTTGCCGATGAAACAAGGCATAATAGAGATGGTCAGTACGATTATTGCCTACATGTTTACGACCCTATCAAGACAGGAGATCGATGAGATGCTGGGAACAAAAATGGAAGATGTCCGAGTATTCCGAGAAGCAAAGGAGGAAAAAGCGCAAGAAATTGCACTCAACTTCCTCAAGCAAGGCTTACTCTCAGTCGAGGCAATTGCTCAAGGTACAGGATTAACGATCGAGCAAGTTCAGCAACTCCAAGCCCAGGTAGAGGAGAAGTAGAGGAACGATCGGAGGAGAAGGAGACTGGAAGTAGCCTCTTCCAAGCATGACGTAGACTGCGAGGTATAGCTTCTCGTGGTGACGGCTCATGTTGGATTGGGATTTGTTTTTGTCGGCGGAGAATTTTTGGGCGGCTTGGGATAAGGTGCGCCGCAATAATGGTTGTGCTGGGACGGATGGACAGACGATCGCAAGTTTTAAGCGCCATGCTGAGGGGAATCTTCAGGGGCTGAGGCGATCGATCGCGCAGGGGACCTATCAGCCGTTGCCGCTGCGATCGCTTTCTATTCCGAAGAAGTCGAAGCCGGGGCCGGGGGAGGTGCCGAGGACGGAGTGGCGGGGGTTGGCGGTGCCTGCGGTGCGCGATCGGGTTGTGCAACAGGCGTTGTTGAATTTGTTGCATCCGCTGTTGGAGCCGCAGTTTGAGGATTGTAGTTTTGCTTATCGTCCGGGGCGATCGTATCTCGGTGCGGTGCGGCAGGTGGATCTGTGGCGGAAGCGCGGGTATGACTGGGTGCTGGATGCGGATGTGGTGAAGTATTTTGATAATGTGCGGCATGAGCGGTTGTATGCGGAGCTTCAGGAGCGGGTGCATGATCCGCAGGTGGATGATTTGGTGCGGCGGTGGATGGGGAGTGGGGTGATGACGGCGAGTGGGTTGGTGCTGCCGGCAGAAGGGGATTCCGCAGGGTGCGGTGGTGTCGCCGATTTTGGCGAATGTGTATTTTGATGATTTTGATGAGGCGATTGAGGATACGGGGCTGAAGCTAGTGCGGTATGCGGATGATTTTGTGATTTTGGGGAAGACGAGGCAGCGGATTGAGAATGCCTATGGGTTGGTGGAGGGGCTATTGGAGGAGATGGGGTTGGTGTTTCATCCGGAGAAGACGCGGGTGACGAATTTTGAGGGTGGGTTTCATTTTTTGGGGCATACGTTTGTGCGATCGCTGATTGTGCAGGATGAGGGTAAAGGCAAGAAGCGAAAGGAACGGGAGCGGGAGAGCGCAATTAGTCAGCGGCAACCGGAAGATATACCGATTTTGCATCATTGCGATCCGCCGAGGGGGAGGACGCAGATGCAGATGGCGTTTGAGGCGGCTTTGCGGGGGCGGGAGCCGACGGCGTTGGTGCCGCCGCCGTTGTATGTGGTGATGGGGTACAAGGTGCGGGATGAAGAGAAAAAGGTTGAGATTGTTTCTAATGAATTTGAATGGAGGGATGGTATGTCTACGTTGTATTTGTGAAGCAGGGATGGCGCTGAGGAAGGAGCAGGGGCGCTTTTTTGTGAAGGCGGGGAGTGAGGGGAAGTCGGAGCGGGAGGTGGAGGTGCCGATTAGGGAGGTGGAGCGGGTGTTGGTGTTTGGCAATATTCAGTTGAGTACGGCGGTGATTGGGGCTTGTTTGGAGGGGCAGATTCCGGTGGTGTTTTTGAGTCAGTTGGGGAGCTATAAGGGGCATTTATGGAGTAGTGAGTTTTGTGATTTGAAGCTTCAGGGACGGCAGTTTCGATTGTTTGAGGATGGGGCTTTTCAGGAGAAGATGGCGCGGCAGTTGGTGCAGGGGAAGTTGTGGAATTGTAAGCAGCTTTTGTTGAAGTTGCGGCGATCGCGGGATATTCCGGGTCTGGGGGAGGCAATTTCGGGGATCGATCGAGATTGGACGGCGGTGGGGGAAGCGCCTGTGGGGGTAGATTTGAATGTGCTGCGGGGCTATGAGGGTTCGGCGGCGGCACGGTATTTCCCGGCGATGGGGAAGTTGATTACGAATGAGGGCTTTAGTCTGACGGGGCGGAGTCGCAGGCCACCGAAGGATCCGGTGAATAGTTTGTTGAGTTTTGGATATACGTTGTTGTTTAACAATGTGTTGAGTGTGATTTTAGGGGAGGGGTTGAATCCGTATCTGGGGAATTTACATCGATCGGAGCGTAATGAACCCCATTTGGCTTTCGATTTGATGGAGGAGTGGCGATCGGTGATTGTGGATAGTTTGGTGATTAAGTTGGTGAATCAGAAGGTGTTGCGGCCTACGGATTTTAGTTACCCGAATGAGGCGGGTGGGGTGTATTTGGAGGGGACGGCGCGGCGGGTGTTTTTGAAGCATTTTGAGGAGCGGATTAGTACGCTCGTTTCGCATCCGGATGTGCAGGGTCAGGTGTCCTATCGGCGGGCGATTCAGCTTCAGGTGTTGCGGTATAAGCGGAGTGTGATGGATGAGACGGTGGTGTATGAGGGGTTTCGGAGGGTAACGTGATATGGCTGGCTGGCAACGGATGATTGATCTGTGGGGGGATGAGATGGTCCTGGCACGATGATTG
>JAAUSA010000351.1 GCA_012031975.1 Alkalinema sp. RU_4_3
CAAACACATTTTTCAGCGCCTAACCCTTGACCTTCATGGCTATGAGCGATTTGGGCCAACTTTGAACAAGGCCTAATATAGCTAAACCCATATCTAGTGCCTCTCACGGGAGATCCGGTAGAGCCAAAATGCTGCCAACGTCAGCCTTGGGGCTTATTCCGAAAGGTAGATCTTGGGGTTTGGGACTGGGGGCTGAGGATCAAAACAGTACAATTGAATGAGTTACATCCCATCTTTTATGTTCGACAATACCTGCCGATTTCTTGCGGAGCATTTCTCTGCCGACTTTGCCAGCTGGCTTTTGGGGGAGGCGATCGAGCTGACGGAACTCAAACCCTCGAAGCTTTCTCTCAACCCAATTCGCACCGATGCCCTGATCCTGCTGCAATCTAAGGATTCAATCCTCCATATCGAGTTCCAATTGCAACCCAAAGATGAAATCCCCTTCCGCATGTTGGACTACCGCACGCGAGGCCATCGGAAGTATCCCGACAAACCCATGCGCCAGGTCGTCATCTACCTCCAGGAGACTGACTCCGACAAGGTTCATGTCAACCATTTCAGCCTCGAACGAACCCATCATGAGTTTGAGGTGATCCGCCTGTGGGAGCAGCCAGAGGAAGTATTCTTGCGCTATCCTGGACTAATCCCCTTTGCGGCGCTGAGCAATACAGAGGATCCAGAAGCGACATTACGTCAAGTCGCCCAACGGGTTGAACAAATCCCAGATCCTGAAGCTCAATCCAACATATCTGCGGCTAGTGCGATCTTGGCGGCGCTGCGATTAGACAACGACATCATCTTTAGCTTACTTAGGAGAGACATCATGCAAGAATCCACTGTGTATCAAGCGATCCTGGCTGAAGGTGATGCTAGGAGACAGCGGAAAACTGTTGTCAGACTCCTTCGTAGAGGACTAGCCCTTGACGCCATTGCTGAAGATCTTGATCTCTCCATAGAAGAGGTTAAGAAAATCCAACTCAGTGAATCACTGTAGAGGCAAGCACCATGTGGGAATCCAGCGTCTACCGATCGATCTTTGCCGAAGGTGTAGCCCAGGGATTTCCCGAGGGGTTTGCCAGGGGGTTGGCCCGAGCTAACGCCATACCTGAGTTTAAAGGAGCTGATCGAGGCGAAGGAGACGATCGCATAGCCGCGATCGCCCTCCTCTGGTACAACGTAAACATCAAAACCATCGCCAAAGTGACGGGACTCTCGATCGAGACAATTCAAACGCTCCATGGTCCGCCTAGCCCGCCTAGGGTTAAAACCCGAGGCTAACAGATCAAACCCGTTGAAACGGGTTAAACTCCCACCTGTAAGCTATTTCAGCCCTCTCTTCAACTCTTCAACCTGCTTTAGCTGGTTTTAGCTATTAGCCTCGGGTTTTAACCCTAGGCGGTCCCCCAGCGCAGTGGAAAATTCACCAGCAGTCTCTTCCAATCCCCATGAAACGCCACGGCTACCTCTACGACCAAATCATCACCTTTGAAAACCTCCTCCGCGCCGCCCGCGCCGCCCAAAAACCAAACGCTACAAACCCACCACCCTCCAATTTAACCACTACCTAGAACCCAACCTCCTCCAGCTCCAAACAGAACTAGCAACCCAAACCTACCAACCCGGCCCCTATCGCACCTTCGAAACTCTTTGAAAAAATGGCATAATGGATCACCAGTTGGTCCGCCCACATCAGTCAAGGGAATACTTGGAAAATCTACCAAAAGATAGTTGCCACCGTCCCCCAAGAATGGCTATCTTGAAACTAGAGCAGGCAACTCAAAACGCGGCGGTTCCTGGAACAACAGTCCCCAGAACTGTCGCTCGGCCCACCGGAACTCCAACGCCCCCGACAACCGCAACAACAACCTCGGTTTTCGAGTCGTCTTCCGCCCGGCCCCCCAGCACTCTTCCCCGGTAGAATTAGCCTATGGGAATAGGTCAAGCATCCACCGAAGAGTCCAGCCCTGCTCCAGCGATGCATCCCATCCAAACATCACCCCGAGGTGCGGTAGCCCAGTAGATTGTCCATCACAGACAAGCTGAACCGTTGCCGCTCCCTCCAATCCCTCCAATCCCATGTTCGACATGTTGGCCTCTAAATCACCTCGTATTCGATCGCCTTTTAGCCGAAATCTTGGACTTGACCGATTTCTGTTTGACGATCGCGGCGAATCTGATGATAGGCAAAGGTGCCTTATCCAAGCCATATCCACACAGGACGCGGTTCACACAGGTGGCAAATTCTCAGGGTCAATCCCGATCGATCGCAAATAAGCCGCCAACTTCTGCCGCTCTGCGCGTTCCATCTCCTTGGCTGCGCGTTCCATCTCCTTCGCCGCCCGTTCCATCTCCTTCGCCGATCGCTCCATCTCTAAGCCTGTTGGGATCCAATTCCCCTGGTCATCACACCAACGCAACCAACAATAGGGCAAGTCCCGATATTCCCCCCGCCAGAGACCCAGACCCAAATTCAGCTCGGGCACCCAAAGGCGTGGATTCATCGGACTGACCGTCTGTTCCTGATACCGACCATTGAGCAATCTGAAATAGCGCAATTGCAACGTCTCAGAATCAAACACAATATAATTCGGCACCCGTAGAATCTGCTCATACACCATAAATTTCCCCGGCGGCTTCCCGGCTCGATCGCGCATTGGCTTTTCCGCAAACGGCCCCAGGTCATCCGCCTCCGTCCCCGGTGACAGAAATTCCACCACTACTACCGGAGCAATCTTCTCATCCCACATCACATAGCTCGATCGCGACGTCTGACCCTGATAGAGTCTAGAGCCACCCACCACTAAAAACCAGTCGGGCCGCTTGTACCAGCCCGTATGCTTAGGATCGTAGTAAATATTGAGATCGAAAGCCGAGAAAACTTCGCTTCGAGAGTAATTCTTCAGGGAAAGAGATTCGGCCAACAACTGGGGCTGAAGACCATGAAATTCATCGGGCAAACCAGGCTCCTCGGGATCTTCACTAGGGAGGTCATGCATCGTAGGCAGTGACTTCGGGTCGATCGTCGCCCAAAGCGGTAGATCCTGAACAATTGGAGACATATCAGTTTGCATCTGGTGGCTCCCAAATCTGACGGCTCACTCCATTCTAAATGACTTTCCACAGGTTTAGCTCCACCTGCCCTACGCGATCGCCGATAATACACAATCATCCAGCGACAGCCCACAGCCTCATCTCCCATGCCTACCCTACCCCTCCACCAACTCGTCCAACAGATCACCACCGACGATCGCCTCGCCAGCTTCGCCACCGACACCCTCCCCGCCCTCGCCGCCCATCC
>JAAUSA010000352.1 GCA_012031975.1 Alkalinema sp. RU_4_3
GGGGATTGAGGGTTGGGGGTGGGCGGGCGTTGGGAGCTTGGTGGGTCATGGGAAAAATCTTCCTGAAAATGCGGTTTTTGGAGAGAATACTAGGAACGGTGGACTTGTTCTGGGATCGCAGGGGTCTG
This sequence comes from Alkalinema sp. RU_4_3, assembly GCA_012031975.1. Taxonomy (GTDB): domain Bacteria; phylum Cyanobacteriota; class Cyanobacteriia; order Leptolyngbyales; family Leptolyngbyaceae; genus JAAUSA01. Next base: position 129 of record JAAUSA010000352.1, read on the forward strand.
CTGGTGGCTGTTAGGCTGTTGGCCCTCGGCGATCGGTTGGTTGTGGGCGAGCCAGAGCATGCCGCTTGTGATGGCGGGGAGAATGACTTTATAGAAGACATTCTTTACGGTTTTAGTCGGTGCGATAATCACCAGCTCGGTGAAGTCTTCGTCTTGGCTAAAGCTAAATCTACTGCGTCGGTTACCCTGTGTCATGAGAGGTTGTGCCGAAGGCGTTTTGTTTACTTCTCAAGATTACAAGTTCGTTTTTATAGTATAAATCTAGTGTTTCTAAGACTTTTTTTTTACTGATATCTCTATTTTCAAGACATCCAAAGTCTTTCAAGTCTTACAAAAGTGAGACGTAGGCTGACATGTCTGTATAGAAGGACTGAAAGGAAGGGGTGCTGATATGACCGGGTGTAATTAAAAGTGACAGAATGAGCGATAGAACCTGTCAGAAGCTATGATGTATGGGGAATCCAGCAGCTTGAGAGGTCAGTTGTATGTCGAACCAGTTTCCGGTAGTGACGTCTAATCAGTAGGGAGAGGGTCTAGAGGATAGGCTCAATCGTCAGCCTGAGTTGAAAGCTCGAATCGAAGAATTACTATCAGCCGTAGAGAATGCTGGTGGGGATCTGGAGAAAGCAAATGATGCTGAACAGCGGATGATTGAAGAGTTACGAAAGATTGGCCAGACAGCCCTTCAAGCCTGGGCAACTCTTCAGAATGAAAAACAGAGTGAATCTTTCAACCAAGAACATTCCCAGGCCCGGCGAGCTGGAAAAAAAACTCTACTGGTATAGCCGGTTTGGGCGTATCGAAGTACTAGAACAGCGCTATGAAGTCGTTGGAGAGGGTGGGAACTGGCAAATCATGCGACCCTTTCAGCAATCAGCCGAAGTGCATTGTCGGGGATACTCCATGCCTCTACAACGTGTAATCACCGACTTTGGCGCAGATGTTGCCTTTGGTCAGGTTCCCCAGAAATTGTTAGAGCACCATGGTGTCAGGGTACCAGTTAGTTCGGCACAAACAATCACTCAAGCCCATGCTCAAAAGATTTTAGAGCAGGAAAGTCTAGAAACTGAGTATCGCTCGGGTGCCAGCATTGAGACCTTAATCGCTGAAATTGATGGCTCCATGATCCCCATTGTAACCACTGATACTCCTGGTATAAACGAGGTAGACCGTCGTAAAACCCGCAAAATTGGATGGATGGAAGCACGTTTGGCTCTTGTACGGGCACCTGAGCAACCCCAACCGATCTTTGGTGTCACCTTAGGCGATGTAGATGACGCTGGGGCTCAATTATTTGACATTCAGCTTCCCATACCCCGCAACAATCTCGTCCTCAAACTTCCGATAATTATTATCCGCGAACTTTAAAGAGATCAGCCCCAGCACTGGCGTCGCATACTCACTCGACTTCAACCCAGAGTTCGCCCGCAGGTTGTCCCATCTGGAACAGTATCACGCCAACTCACAAAACCTGGTAGAACCCCACCTCACAACACCTCCGCCGGGGCCTGGGCACAGGGAAACGCCGGATCGCCCGTCTCGATTTGCAAATTCATATGGTGGATTTTGAACTGGTGCCCGAGAGTCTCGGCGACCTCTGAAAGGAAGCGATCGCCCCCATGCCCCTCCGGCATCACCAAATGGGCCATCAGCGACGTTTCCGTCGTGCTCATGGCCCAAATATGCAGATCATGGACCTCCGTCACCCCCGACAACTGGTTCAAATAACGCTGCACCTCCATCGGTTCAATTCCCGGCGGCACAGCATCCATCAATAGATTCAAGGATTCCCGAAACAACTGCCAGGTCCCAAAAATAATTACCGCACTAATGATCAAACTCACCACCGGATCAAGCCACAACTGCCCCGTTAGCACGATCGCCAATCCCGCCAGCGCTACCCCCACCGAAACCAACGCATCCGAGGCCAAATGCAGGAACGCACCCCTGAGGTTTAGATCTTCCTTACTGCCAGACAAAAAACATCAACGCACTAATCGTATTAATCACAATCCCCACCACCGCCACCATCATCACCGTATTGCCCGCGATCGGCTCCGGCCGTTGAAAACGCTGAATCGCCTCAAGGCAAATGCCCCCCGAAACAATCAGCAACACCGCCGCATTCCCAAAGGCCGCCAAAATCGACGATCGCCTGAGTCCAAAGGTCCGGCGACTCGAAGGCTGACGCTTCACCAACATCGTTGCCACCCAAGCCACAATCAACCCCAAAACATCCCCCAAATTATGCTCCGCATCCGCAATCAGCGCCAAGGAATGACTAATAAATCCGTAGCCCGCCTCGATCGCCACAAACAACGTATTGAGGGTAATACTAATTAAAAAAGCCCTGCCATAGTGACTCACACCATGAGAATGGTTATGATTATGATTATGATGACCGTGATCGCCCATGACAAAACCCCAATCAGATACCGTTTGCAAGCATAGTATCACAGGCTCAAACCAGCAATTCCAAATTCAAGCAAGGCTCCAACCCAACCACAGTGAATACCTCGTTGATCGCCTACCAGATCCCGTGAAATAAATTTCACGACTAAGAGCGAAAGCCCTCCGGGCTACAACAGACACTTATCCTAGCCCGGAGGGCTTCTGCTCTTAGCCCCGAGCTTAAGCTCGGGGTCTGGGTGAGTTGAATTTGGAATTGCTAGGCTCAAACCATCAGGGTTGACTCTCCTGTCCGCTGGAGGGTTTATACTAAAAGACTGTTGAGTCGGAGTACCCCCATGATTACCCAGGAACCCAAACTCCTTAAAATCGGTCAACTCGCGCACAGCAGCGGCGTCCCCGTCAAAACCATTCGCTACTACGAAGACATTGGTCTACTACGGGCCGATGGTCGCACCGAGGGCCAATACCGCCTGTTCCATGACAGCAATGTGGTGCGGCTGGGGTTTATCAAGCGGCTGCAGGGCCTAGGCCTCAGTCTCCAGGAAATTGCCGACTGCCTAGCCGTCTACGACCATGGCGAACTGCCCTGCAAAGATATCCACGCAAAACTCGCCCATCAAGTGGAGAATATCGATCGCCAAGTCACAGAACTTCTCCTGCTCCGGCAAGAACTGACCAGCCTGCTAACCACCTGGAACAGTTCCCCCACCACCACAGCCAACGCAATCTGCCCCAACCTCTAACCCGCCATGATG
>JAAUSA010000353.1 GCA_012031975.1 Alkalinema sp. RU_4_3
ATGACCCCTGGCTCAGCAAAATGTAAAGACCTCTTAGCGCATTTACACCGAGTGACCACCCGCCCCAGATAATGAGCGTATAAACGTCAGCTTACCCCCATCAAGCGCGTAAGCCCCCGTAAGTTCAGTGAGGATGTGCGATCGCGCAGGTTCCACCCCTTCTTTACCTGCACGTCGCCCATCCCCCCTTGCAAATTCACTTCATAGTGAGGGATCGAGATTATGAACGACAGAAGACAACCGGGTTCCCGTAGCATCGCTATCGTGGGACCCTACCTCAGCGGCAAAACCACCCTACTCGAAAGCCTGCTATCCACCGCCGGAGCCCTCTCCCGCAAAGGCAGCACCGCCGAGAAAAACACCGTCGGTGACAGCTCCCCCGAAGCCCGCGATCGCGCCATGACCGTCGAAATCAATGCCGCCCAAGTTCAATACGGCGGCATTTTGCTTAATTTCCTCGACTGTCCAGGGTCCGTGGAATTTAGCCAGGAAGCCTACAGTGCCCTAATTGGCGTGGATGCCGCGATCGTTGTTTGTGAACCTGTGGTCGATCGCGTCCTGAGTCTGACCCCTTTATTTAAGTTCCTAGACGACTGGGGCATTCCCCATTGGGTCTTCCTGAATAAAATGGATCGTGCCGACGTGGACTTCATGCAGGTGCTCCATGCCCTCGCCGCCGTATCCAGTCGGCCCCTCGTGCCCCAGCAGTTCCCGATCGGGCGCGGCGAAAACCTCAAGGGGTTCATTGATCTCGTCACCGAAGAAGCCTTCCACTATGGCGTCGAGGGGCCTGTCAGCTTCCCCGAGGATCTAAAAGCCCAGGAGCATGATGCCCGCATGGAAATGCTGGAGGCCCTGGCGGACTTTGATGATCAATTGCTAGAGGAATTATTAGAGGATGTGACGCCCGATCGCGCCCGTATCGAAGCCGATCTGAAGACAGACCTGGGCGGTGACCTGATTGTGCCTGCCTTCTTTGGGGTAGCCGATCGCGACTTTGGAATAAAACCCCTGCTCGATGCCCTAGTCCAGGAACTGCCCCAGGCGGAATCCATGGCCGAACGGCGGGGCGTTAAAACGGGCGAGGAAGCGATCGCCCAGGTGCTCAAGACCTACTACAGTCCCCAGGGCGGCAAGCTTTCCCTGGTGCGGGTATGGCAGGGTGAATTGACCGAAGGCATGACCCTAAATGGGGTGCGCGTCGGTGGCATGTACCGACTGATGGGCAGCCAGCAGCAGGGTGTTAGTCGGGCCAGGGCAGGCGATCTGGTAGCCCTGGGTCGGATGGAGGGGATCAATACGGGTGACACCTTGAGCGTTAACGGTGCGACGGTACTGTTGAAGCCCGAGCCATTGCCACCCGTGTATGCATTGGCGATCGTCGCTGAAAAACGCAGCGATGAAGTCAAACTCACCCAGGCCTTGAATAAACTGCTCGAAGAAGATCCAGCCCTCCATTGGGAAAACCATGGTGACACCCATGAGGTGATTCTCTGGGGCCAGGGCGAAATCCACTTGCAGGTGGCCCTCGATCGCCTGCGCCGCAAGTACAATCTGCCCATGAATACCCACCTGCCCCAGGTGCCCTACAAGGAAACCATTCGCAAATCCACCCAGTCCCATGGGCGCTACAAGCACCAGACCGGGGGCCATGGGCAGTTTGGCGATGTGTTCTTGGAGATTAAACCGATCGATCGCGGCGAAGGCTTCCATTTCGACGAGAAGATCGTCGGGGGTGTGGTGCCGAAGCAGTACATTCCGGGGGTGGAGTCAGGGGTGCGGGAGTTTTTGGATCATGGTCCCTTGGGTTTCCCGGTGGTCGATGTGGCCGTCACCTTGACCAATGGTTCCTACCATAGTGTGGATAGCTCGGAGCAGGCCTTTAAGCAGGCGGCTCGGATTGCCATGCAGTCGGGTATGGATCAATGTCAGCCTGTGCTTTTGGAGCCGATCGTCCGTAATACCATTTCCGTGCCGATGGAGTTTACCTCCAAGGTGCTGCGGCTGGTGACGGGGCGGCGGGGCCAGATTCTGGGCTATGACGTCAAGGCGGACTGGAGTGGCTGGGACGAGGTCGAGGCCCTGATTCCGATGGCGGAGATCCAGGACCTGATCGTGGAGTTGCGATCGCTCACCATGGGCGTCGGCTCCTTCCAATGGGAACATCACCATCTCCAGGAGGTGCCAGAGAAGCTGGCGGAGCAGGTGCGCCTAGTCCACAGCTAGAGTCTGCCCTAGGATAGATGACGGATCGAAACCCCTATGTCCAGAATGGATGTAGGGGTTTGGACGCTTGTACTATTTAGCCCATGGAAGACCTATGGAAATCGATCGCTTAAAGGAGCTTCGCAGGAAGTTGGTGACAGGGAAGAACTTTTCCGAGATCTGGGAATTCTACATGGACAATTTTGCGGACCATGAGGCTTTTACGGATTTGGGGGAACGGGCCGAGAATGAATTTATAGATGCGGTGCTGAAAACGCTCTGCGGGCAGCTATTTGGTCCTAAGGCGAGGATTGATGATTTTCTGTTGATTAGTATTGCTGACTATGACTTTTTCCATGGGCCTTTTATGGTGGAGGGCCGGATCGGCGGGATTATTTATTTTGAGGATGTCAATTTTGGAATGATGGCGGTTTCCGAATCGCCGGGCAGCGATATGGTCAAATATTCGCGGTTTTCGATGCCAATGAAGTTGAAGGTGGATAAGGGGGCGATTGACGAGAATTAAGGCGATCGCATGGCCCACCTGGGGTTAAAACCCCAGGCTAACAGCTCAAACCCGTTAAAACGGGTTAAACCCTTGATGAGAGGACATTTTAGCTATCCAATTGTCAATTTTCATCTCTTAACCTGCTTTAGCTGGTTTTAGCTATTAGCCTCGGGTTTTAACCCAAGGCGGGACCGCAGCGCAGTGAAGGATTTACCAACAGTTGGCCTAAGATTCTAATTGAAAATACTCGGTATTAAAAACAACATCTATCTTGCATGTACGTAAAACTTTTTATGCCATTAAACAGCTTTGTAAAGCTTCATCCCGGTTTTGCCGAAAATCAATAAAAGTAATGCTATGCTGACATTAAAATAAATTTGCAAACAACATTGTTTGCGAAGATCGATGTTTTTCTCAGCCAGATGAAACCTTTTTTATTAGCAATACCTTTATTCCTATTGGGCTCGACATCGATCGCCAAAGCCCAAAGCCCACAACCTCCAACGGTGCCTCGGGATCTGCCCCCCGTCCAGCCCCTAGAAAAACCCGAAGACATCCTTCGTCGCCAGCAAATCCC
>JAAUSA010000119.1 GCA_012031975.1 Alkalinema sp. RU_4_3
TCAGAATGCGGAATACCCTAGATATGGTGTCCTGCAACTGAATTTTCACTTCTGTAGTACCAACTGCGAAAGTTATCACGGGAGATCCGGTAGAGCCAATATTCATACGCCTTACCTCCCATGCAACGATCGCCCCCATTCTAACCCAACCTCAAACCAGCCATTTGGTCTCGATCTGACACTTGGGACAAAAATGGGCCGATCTCCCCGCCATCTTTACGCGCGCGATCGTCGTCCCACAGACCTTACAGGGCGTGCCATCCTGGCCATACACCCAAGCATTCCCGCCATAGTTGCCATTAATCCCCTCCACGGTGCGAAAATCGCTGAAGGTGGTCCCCTGGGCCTCAATGCTGTCCGAGAGCACCTGAATCAAATGCTGCCGCAACAGCTCCAAGGGCATCGGCCTCAAATCACAGCACAGCGTCTTCGGATGAATCTCACTCAAAAACAATGCCTCGTCCGCATAGATATTCCCCACCCCCGCAACGAGCGACTGATCCAACAGCGCATTCTTAATCGGTTTCTTGCAGCCTTTGAACTGCTGGGCCAGATACTTCAGGTCAAAGGCCGGATCGAAGGGCTCCGGTCCCAGCTTTTGTAGCCCAGTCATGATTTCTGGGGCTTGGCGATCGGGCGGCACCCACCAAAACTGCCCAAAGGTCCGCTGGTCGATGTAGCGCAGCTCCTGACCCTTGGCGAAAAACAGCCGCACCCTGGTATGTTTCTCTACGGGGGCGGACTTTTTGAGCAGATGAGCTGCCCGGTCATCCGTAGATGGACCCCCCATTGCCCCGCTGGCTTCCCTTTGCGTGTCAAATCCGCCAGCAAATATTTGCCCCGTCGATGCCATTCCACTAGCTCGCAGCCAGCGATCGCTTCTAAAAACGCCTCTGGCTCAGGGTAGGCCACGGTCTTGGCAAGGAGCACCTCACCCCCGGCGATCGGTTGGTGGAGGGTGCGATCGTTGAGGCCGCGTCTGACGGTTTCGACTTCGGGCAGTTCTGGCATGGGTGGGGTCTGAGGGGTTTCCTTCCTCAGTTTAAACGGATAAAACCCCAGCTTCCTAGGAAACCGGGGTTTTATCTCTCGGGAAGATCGATGCCTAAGCCGCTTTCTTCTCTTTCTTGGGAGCCGCTTCCACTACTTCCAGCTCGCTGGCTGCAAAGTTGTTGGTGTTGACGCCGCTGGCGCTACCGCTGTAGCCGCTGTAATTGACGCGATCGAAACGGACAATCACGCCGTACTTGATGCCGCCTTGGTCCACGGATGCGACGGTGCCGACATCGTTAAACCAGTAGGACTCCTTGCGATTTACGCGAACCTTATCTCCACGTGCAACCATGGTTATGTCTTCCTTAATTATCGAGCTTTACCTCTATTGATTCCCAATTTACTACGGCCTTGAAGCTTTCCTCTCTCCCGACCCAAGACTTGAAACAAACTGCAACAAAAGGCTGTAACGAAAATTAGCGATCGGGGGCGGCCTGGGGGACCATTTCGAGATTGAACCGCCGGGAAAATTCGGCCACGACGATCGCCTGAACCGCTTCTAGTCGCACCTCTGGGAGCCACTGATCCATACTGCCGACGGTCTTCCCTTCAATCCCACAGGGAACGATCTGCCCAAACCCCCCGAGATCTGAACAGACATTCAGGGCAAAGCCATGCATGGTGATCCAGCGGCTGACCTTGATGCCGATCGCCGCCACCTTGCGATCTTGTACCCAGACTCCGGTCATGCCGGGGATGCGATCGCCCTTCAGGCCGAAGTGGGCCAGGGTGGCGATCAGCAGTTCCTCCAGTTCGCGCAGGTACCAGTGGAGGTCGGGCTTGTGGCGCTTCAGATTGAGTATGGGGTAGCCGACGAGCTGGCCAGGGGTGTGGTAGGTGACTTCGCCGCCGCGCTCGATGCGATGGAGTTCGGCGCTGCCGGGGGCGAACTTGATGAAGGATGGATCCGAGCCCTGGCCGAGGGTATAGACATTGGGGTGTTGGAGGAGGAGGAGGAGGTCCGGGAGATGGGGATCCTGTTTGCGATCGTCCACCTGCTGTCTTTGCCAGTTCCAGGCTTGAGCGTAGGGTGTGATCGGCCATTGGTGGAGGTGACAGGCGTTTTGGCTAGGCATAGGTGGAGCGGCCTGGGAAAAAGGTCAAATTTTTGACGGATCTTTTTGGGATCAGGCTCTAAACTACTGATCACCTAAATTCTGAACTGTTTGGTCATCTTGTGAATTTTCCTGCTCCCCATCTAAAGAGTAATTTGGCGCATAGTGTTTTAGGTCAGGCTCAGGGGATGAGTCATCCTTTACCGAGTGGGACATTGGTTTCGAGTCCTGGGGGACATTTCACCTACCGGATCATTGGGCCTTGCTGTCGATTGTACGATCGCGAGCAGTTGCCTTGGCCTAGTTGTCGCATTGAATGGCGCAGCAAGGAGCCGAGCTGGCGGCGGATTGGCAAGCGGTTTATTCCCGACATGGCGACTCGGAATAGTCCTTCCTATAGTGTTGAGATTATTGGTTCGGAGAAGAAGGGTGAGCCTTTGGTTGTGACGCTGTATCCGGTGCGGTTGTCGCCGGAGATGCGGGAGTGGTGGCATTCGCGGCGGGTTGATTAATCCCCCAATATTTGCCGATTGCCTGGTAGGGGCGCGTATCCCGCGCCCGCAATGTTTGCCCCCAACGACTGCCTAGACAGTATGATCGCCATCTATGGAATATGGGATTGAATGGGCGATCGATCGGTATGGTGGGGCTTTAAATGCTGGGATAGATGGTGGGCGCGGGATACGCGCCCCTACCAGAGGTGTTTTATAAACGGAATGATGCCAAATCCTCCTCCTCCTCCCCAGAAGGCGTCGTCAACCCATCCGGATTCCACTCCGCCTTCACCTCAACCTGCGTCACCAAATCCTGCCAAGTCACCGTAGTATTCTGCTCCAACACCGCCAACAGATCCACAAACGCCTTAATCGTATTCCGAGGCGTCTGAAAATAAGCCGCCCCAATCCGCGTCGCACAATGATTCATAAATGCCTGAATCCCCTCATCCGGCAGCAAATAGGCAGCCTCATCCCCGAGTGCAAACACATGCCGAATCTTCGTCAATAGCACAAACAAATCCTCCGGCGCTAAATTACTCAACCGCAACACCGGATTTTGGTAATCCACCAACCCATTCACCGCAAACGTATTCTCCGCCAGGCGCGACTGCAACGCCTGATAGCTATACAACCCCCGCCGCGTATCCATCAGAAAATCCGGCGTCCCCCCCCAACACAAACCCCAACCCCACAGAATTTCCCTGCAAACAATCATTCAAAATCCGCAGAATCTGTTCGTAATTACTTTTACGAGCCTGAGCATTCGCTAACTTATACAGATTCACCAACTCATCCAAGCAAATCAACAACCCCCCATAGCCCGCCAGCCGCACCAACTGACTAAACAACTTGAGCTGATCATAAACATTCGCATCATCAATAATCGTCCGCACCCCAAGCGCCAATCGCGCATCCGTCTTCGTCGTAAACTCCCCCCGCAACCATCTCACCGCATTGGCTTTAAGCGTTTCATCCCCACTGTCATGGCCCCGCCAATAGGCCGCCACCACCTCCGCAAAATCGTAGCCCCCCACCATTTCTGACAGATGGGATAACCGATCGCGAATCACCCCCTCCGTCGAAACCCCAGTCTCCTGCCCCTCCGTAATCGCCGAAGTAACAAACCGCTCAATCACACTCGGCAACGCGCCTCCCTCAGCCTTCGTGCGGGTCGCCAGGTTTTGCATCAGTTCCGCGTAGAGCGATCGCGCCTGTCCCCCCGTAGCATGGAGACGGCGATCGGGCGTCAGGTCCGCATGGGCCGTCACGAGTTTTTTCTCAAGGGCGATCGATCGCACCAAAGACAGAAAGAAGGTTTTGCCGGAGCCATATTCGCCGATCACAAACCGGATGCCGGAGCCGCCTTCGGCCATGCGATCGATATCGCGAATCAGGGCTTTGATTTCTTCGTTGCGGCCCACTTGGATCAGATGTTGCCTTTCCGGGGGACCACACCCGCCTGTAATGATTGGATGACGGTGTCGCGATCCTTTGCTTTGATTGGGGTGTTCATGCCAGAAGTTGCTCCATCACAGTCCGATCAATCTCTATTGAATCATGTCCTTCCAAAACAGGCTCATCGCAAAGGTCAAAGGCAGCTTCGTTGATCACCTCTAAGGCTCCGTCGAGGAGAAGGCCTAGGCGTTCGGCGATCGGCAGAAGATCGCTGCGGTCCCATTGGTCGGCCTGGGAGAGGTGTTTGAGTAGCGCTGAGTGCTTAGGGTCGAGGTTGGCGTAGGTTTTGGCGGTGGTTTTAGCCTTAGCTTTTAGCCTTGGTGGGGGGTGGGCGGGGCTTCTTCGGTGAAGATGTCGGCGAGGAGGGTGGAGATTTCCTTGGATTCGGCGATTTTGGCCTGGACGGTGGCCATGTCGAGTTTGTTGGTTTGGTTTGGTGGTTGGTTTTGGTGGTGGGTTGGGAGCTGTCCGGAGGTTGTGGATGTCGCTGTAGAGGGATTTTTCTTCGAGGCCCAGGAGCTTGTAGGCCTTTTCGAGGTGTTTGATTTCGCTTGGGGTGAGGGGGCCGTCGGCGGCGGCAATGGCGATCAACAGTCGCCCTAGCTCACCTTTGTCGCCTGTGAGAAATTCCAGGCGGGTTGCGAGGCGATTAAAGGTGGGGGCCTGGAGGTAGTAGAGATGGGCAATTAGTTTGGCCTGTTCCGTGGGGCCGAGGCCGGGCAGCTTGGGAATATGGGTGAGGAGGGCCTGCTGTTCGATCGTGCTGGCTTGTTCTGTGCCACTGGCGACGGCGAGGGCTAGATGGACGAGAAGCGTGGCTCCTTTGTAGGTGGGGCTGGGTTCGGTGGGGCGATCGGCTCCGAGGCGATAAAGTACGATTTGTGTTTCGGCGGGCACATCGATCTGCACATGGCGACCGTCGGGTTCTAGGCCGTAGTCCAGGGCTTCCAGGAGGTTACCCATGCTTTTGAGTTCGGCTTTGGTGATGTGGGGGGAGCCTTTTTTTCCGGTCCAGAGGGGCAGGATGTCTTTGGCGAGTATGACTTTGTGGCGTGTTTTGGCGGTGGGGAATTGTTCGGCTAGCCAGGTTTTGACGCGATCGATGCCGGGGCTTTTCCAGGATTGGAGGGCGATCACGGGTAGGTAGCCGAGGGCCTTGGGGGAATCGGTGTCCTGGGGGTTTTGGCTGAGGTGGCGGCTGTAGCCTTCAAGGGCGTAGCGGGATTCCCGGACCAGGTCATTGATGGGTTGGAGCTGACCTGTTTGGCGACTGATGTCGGGGATGTCATCTAGGGTGATGGTTTGGGTACGGTTGGCGAAGGAGGTATTCAGGGGTGTGTAGGCGACCCGGAATTTCATTTTGCCCGGTTTGATCACTAAGCCTGCGCCAAAACGCTTCTGATAATGCTGCGCGAACACTTGCTGAAACACTTTGGGAAACTGCTGGGCCACTGAGGGCACAGTTACACCCATGGTGCTCCAGCAATAGGCTAGGGCGAGGAATGCGGAGAGGGGCTGGCCCTGGGCGACAGTTTGGCCGACGAGGAGTTTTAGCTCGACTTCTTTTGCCTTAAATAAATCGAGGGTTGAAGTGGCATCAGGGGCTAGAACCAGTCGAATTAATTTAACAGCTTGAGACCCATTTTCCCAAAGACTAACGCCGTAGAACCGATGGCGATCCTGGTTTTTGTAAATGGATAGCAGTCGTTCTATTTCCTGGGCGATTTCTTTGAGTTCCTGGTCGCGGTCCTCGCTCCTTGGTTGCTTAAATAAATCATTGAATATTCGGCGCTCTAACCCATAGAAAAATAGGGTCACATAGCGGATTGATACGTCTGTCGCCGATCGTCCCGTCGATAGCCAATGCAGATAGGCGGCTCGTTGATCGCCGTTGAGTTTGTTGTAACTGGGATTGTAGGGGACATTTTTACCTTCATGGTCGGGGTTGCGGCCAATGTAGGCGGTGGGATTGATGAGGGCGGCTTCGGTGCCGCGATAGCCTTCGACAGAGGTGAGGGATTCTCCAACGTAAACTAGGCCGGGAATTTGGTATGGGCCGATCGTGATTGTTTCGTCGGATTTGCACCAGCGTCCTGGCCCGAAATCTGCTGTGTGCCCTTCGGGGTTTCTTTAGTCAGGATTTTGTAGGGTTCTGGGAGTTCGATGCCGAGGTCGGCGAGCTGGTCCCAGAAGGGTTTGAACTGCATGGTTTAAGGATATAGCAGGATTTTGTAGGTTTCCGGAGTGGGTTTTACCGCTTGATCCACGGCCATGGCTAAATCACTGAGAGGATAGCGATTGCTAATTAAAGCATCAACGTCAATCTGTTTTTTAAACACCAGCTCAGCGGACAATTCCTGCAATGGGAAGGCCGAACTATAACTGCCCGTGATTTCAATCTCCCGGCGATAGAGCAAATTCGGGTTAATCGAAATTTGCATTTCATTGGGAAATTCTGCAAAGAAAATAATCTTGCCCCCCTGCCTTGTGCAGTCCATCGCTTGGAAAAAGGCCTTGTCACTGGGGACCGCCAGAATCGTCACATCTGCCCCCAAGCCCTTCGTCATTTCCTGAATTTTGGTCGCCAACTCGGGGTCCCTGGCATCGAAGGCGGCATCTGCACCGACGGCTAGAGCTTTTTCGATACGGGCGGGGATTAGATCGGTGGCGATCGCCTTCCCCCCAAAGTGCTTCACCAACATGATAAACATCAGCCCAATGGGGCCAGCTCCGGTAATTAATACCGTTTGACCCGGTTTGATTTTCGCCTTATCCACAGCTTTTAAGCAGCAGTTGGTCGGCTCGACAAAACTCGCCTGTTCAAAGGTAATGTCATCGGGAATGGGAATTAGGCCGCCACGGCGAACAATATGGCCCGGTACCTTCACATATTCGGCAAACCCACCACCCGCCGGGGTAAAGCCTGCGGTGGTGGTGACTTTAATGTAGGTTTCGCATTGGGAGTAATTGCCATTTTCGCAATAGCCGCATTTCATACAGGGGACATGGTGCATGACGACGACGCGATCGCCGATATTCCAGTCCGTTACTTCGGCCCCTTTCTGAGAAATAACTCCGGCGGTTTCATGGCCGAAAATACGGGGTGGTTCGTAAAGTGGGTACTTAATTTTTTTGATATCCGATTGGCAAAGTCCCACCACCTTTACCTGGACTAGGATTTCATCGGGGCCAAGTTCTGGGACAGGCAAATCCTCATAGCTGAGTTGGTCTACACCGCGAAACACTTGAGCTTTCATGGGACTCGCCTACCATTCGTTAGAGTAATGCCTCAGCAATCTATCACAAGAATCGATCCTGGGGGCCGTCGATTAGTCAGGGTTGCCGACTAATGTAAAGGCCGACCCATCGAGGGGATTGGGGAACTGCTTCTGGGTGGCCAGCATGCTTTCGCGGAGGGTCGTCGCCTTGGGTTTGCCCGCCTTGAGTTCTGGGTAGAACCGGGTCATCAGGGCGGTGGTCGGCGGTGCAGCAGCGCAGCGGGAGATTCGCTTACTCATAATCCTCCTCAACCACATCCTCCCTAGTTAGCTCTTCGTTCGGTTTGCTGCCGATCAGGGCGATCGCGATCGCATCCACCACCCGACTGACCGGAATCACCTCCAGCCCCAATCCTTCATAGCTCCCGCCGTTTGGAACAATGGCCCGCTTGAACCCCAGTTTCCCCGCTTCCTTCAGCCGCAACTCCATCTGGGCCACCCGCCGCACCTGACCGCCCAGGCCGACTTCACCGATCAAGACGGTCTGTGGATCGACCGTGCGATCGCGAAAACTAGCGGCCACGGCGATGGCAATTCCCAGGTCCGCCGCAGGTTCGCTCACACTCAATCCCCCCGAGGAGGAAACGTAGGCGTCAAGTTTGGACAGGGGAATGCCGACGCGCTTTTCGAGGACGGCCAGGATTTGCAGCAGGCGGTTGTATTCGATGCCTGTGGTCGATCGCCGGGGGGAACTGTAGCTAGTTGGCGCAACTAACGCCTGGAGTTCAACCACGATCGGTCTTGTTCCTTCACAGGCCACGATCGTCGCGGTCCCCGTTGCCCCTTCGTCGCGGTTGCCGAGAAACAACTCCGAGGGGTTGAGTATCTCCCGCAAACCTTGGTCCACCATTTCAAACACCCCCACTTCATGGGTTGCCCCGAAACGATTCTTTACTGATCGCAACAGTCGGTGGCTGGCGAAGCGATCGCCCTCGAAGTAGAGGACGGTGTCTACCATATGTTCGAGGACTTTGGGTCCGGCGATCGCCCCTTCCTTGGTGACATGGCCGACGATGAACAGGGTGATGTTGAGGCGTTTTGCCAACTGCATCAGCAGGGAGGTGCATTCGCGGACCTGGGCCACGGATCCGGGGGCGGAGGTGAGGGCGTTGTAGTAGAGGGCCTGGATGCTGTCGATGATCGCGACTTGAGGCCGCAGGGATTCGAGTTCATGGAGCACCATGTCCAGATCGATTTCTGGCATCAAATACAGATCGGCGTCTTCCTCTGGTACTGTTTTGGCGCGCTGCTGGGCCTTGGAAAGGGTGGAGGTGGATTTGGTGGTTTTACTCTGGGTGGCTTTGGTCTTGGTGGGTTCGATCGGGGTTTCGAGTTCTTCTTCCTCGATGTCCAAGGCCTCTTCCCCGATACCCAAACGCTGGGCGCGCAGCTTGACCTGCTGGCCGGATTCCTCGGCGCAGACGTAGAGGATACGGTGGTATTGGGCCAGACGGTTGGCGGTTTGTAACAACAGGGTGGACTTGCCGATGCCGGGGTCGCCGCCGATCAGCACTAGCGATCCGGGGACGATGCCGCCGCCGAGGACGCGATCGAGTTCGCCGTAGCCCGAGGGTAGACGCATCTGGGGATGGTCGATGATCTCGCCGAGGGTGAGTGAGACGATGGCGGCGGGTTCCTCGGTGCGGGCATTGGCCAGACGCCTGCCTCCCGATCGCACCTGTTTTGCGGTGTCGGCGCTGCTCGATCGGCTGAGGGTGGAGACCTGTTCTTCGAGGGAATTCCAGGAATGGCAGCCGGGACAGCGGCCAAAGTATTGGGGAAATTCTGAGCCGCATTCACGGCAGGAAAAGGTCGATCGATTTTTAGCCATCTGGGTCGAAGGGGGTTGGGGCGAAGTAGCGGTTGTTACAATCTGAAACAATTAGACCTTGTTAAGAAAGTCTGGAACTTAGAAATAACCAGGCTTCCCAGCTTTGTAAATTGAATTATTGGTCTATGATTATTAATAATAAACCGACCTAAAAATAAGCGTTTAGGGATTTCACTTTAAGGAGCGTTACCCAGTTTGGAAACTCATAAAGAAAAAATCCTGGTTGTCGATGACGAAGCAAGTATTCGCCGAATTCTGGAAACTCGCCTTTCGATGATTGGGTACGATGTGGTGACCGCCGCCGACGGCGAAGAAGCCCTCGAAACCTTCCGCACAGTTGATCCCGACCTTGTGGTGCTGGATGTGATGATGCCGAAGCTGGATGGCTACGGTGTCTGTCAGGAGCTTCGTAAGGAGTCTGATGTGCCGATTATTATGCTGACGGCCCTGGGCGATGTGGCCGATCGCATCACTGGCCTAGAACTTGGGGCCGATGACTATGTGGTCAAGCCCTTTTCGCCGAAGGAGCTGGAGGCTCGGATTCGATCGGTGCTGCGCCGGGTCGATAAGGTTTCGGGATCGGGCATTCCCAGCTCCGGTGTGATTCAAATCAACACCATCCGGATTGATACTAACAAGCGCCAAGTCTACAAGGGCGATGAGCGGATCCGGTTGACGGGGATGGAGTTTAGTCTGCTGGAATTGTTGGTGAGTCGATCGGGGGAACCCTTCTCTCGGGCGGAGATTCTCCAGGAAGTCTGGGGCTATACCCCCGAGCGCCATGTGGATACCCGTGTGGTGGATGTCCATATTTCTAGGCTCCGGGCCAAGCTCGAAGATGACCCCAGCAATCCAGAGCTGATTCTGACGGCGCGGGGTACAGGCTATCTGTTCCAGCGTATTCTTGAGCCGGGTGAAGTGGAATAGAAGCTTCGGTTGGCGATCGCCTGCAAACCCCCTAAACGCTAGAGCCAGGGATTAGTCCCCAGATCGCTACCCCAGCTACCGCCTGGAGATGACCTTCCATCCCTCTGGGCGGTAGTTTTTTCCGGTTTTTTTGGCGCAGAAGCCCAGGTCAATGGTTTGTTTGGGTTGAATGGTGGTGCCCCAGTCTTCGGGGGTGATGGTGTGGGCTTTGCCCTTGGCCTCATATTTGCCGTTCCAACTTTTGAAGATCTGGGCCTCGGGCATGTCGAATTGGACCTGCCAGTTGCTGATGGCTTGGGTTGTGGGGTTTTCGATTTGGACGCCGAGACAGAAGCCCTCGGACCATTCGGATTGGGTGTTGAGGTTGATTTTTAGGTTCTGAGGTTGGCCCTGGGCGGTTGGGCTGGGCGTTGGTGTTGGGCTGGGTGTTGGGCTGGGTGTTGGGCTGGGGCTAGGCGTTGGGCTGGGTTTAATCGATTTGTTCTCGGGAAGCGTGATGGAACCTGCCATTAAGCCGGGGTCGGGGACGGGTAGGAGGCGATCGAGCATGGCCTGTTTTTCTTTCTGGACGGTCAGCCAGTCGTCCATCAAGATGCCGCCGGTGTCGCCGCTGTTGGGGTTGAGGCTCCAGTAGGCAAAGCTGAGATTGTGCTGCTTGATGAAGTCTACGAAGGTGTTTTGCCAGCGGCCTTCGACGGTTTTGTTGTCTACGTTGCGGCCGCCGAATTCACCGATGAATAGGGGGGCGATCTTCTGACGATGGATGTAGAAGAAGCTGTTTTCCCAGATGGAGCTGAGATTCTTGGGGAAGGAGGGATCGCTGAACCAGGTTTGGTTGAAGACGCCGGGGCCGTATTCATGGGGAGAGTAGACGAGCTGGTTTTTGACCTTGAGGCGGACGGGGGCACGGCGGACGCCTTCGAGGTTGCCGCCCATCCAGTGCTTTTTGGCCCGTTGTCCGGGGACGCCTTCTTCGATGCCTTCGACGACGATCAGCCATTGGGGATTGATCTTCAAGATGGCGTTGCCCGCTTTCTCGGCGGCCAGGCGCCAGTCGGTGGCGCGATCGCCCGTGCCCCAGGTGGCGGCGCCGTGGGGTTCGTTTTTCAGATCGGCGCCGATCACGTTGGGCTGATTTTTGTAGCGTTCGGTCAACTGCTGCCAACTGCCGATCCAGTCTTCCTCGGTGTAGCCATCGCCATACCAGAGTTCGGGGATGCGCTGGTCGTTGAGACGGTGGCTGTCGAGCAGAATGAGCAAACCCTGTCTCCCCGCCTCTTGGATGACTTCGTCCATCACTTCAATGGGCGACTTGCCTTCTAACTCCCGATTGCTGCCGATGCTGTAGTCGATGCCCTTGAGGCTAGTTTCAGAGAGCATCTGGACGGAGAAGGGCAGGCGGATCACGTTGTAGCCCAGGGATTTGATCTGCTGGAGCATCTCCTTATAGCCCCTAGCCCAGAGCCCATGGGGGGCATGGTTTTCTGTCTCGATGCCGAACCAATTGACCCCCCGCAGCAGTACAACCTTGCCATTGCGATCGATGATATCGGCCTGGCGGGTGGAGAGGGGCACCTGGAGGGGCATCATGCGACTGGCGACCTGGAGGGTGCTTTCATGGATCCCACCGCGCTTGTCCGCCCCAATCTCGGCCACGGCCATATTGTTCCAGGGGCGCAGGATCAGCAGCAGGCCGACTAAGGCGAGGAGAATAGCCCAGACCTGCGATAGTTTTTGCCGACGGAGGTGACGGCGGCGATCGCGCAAGAAAGATTGGCGTTGTTGGGTTTGGCTAGGTCGTAACTTGCGGGTGGATCTCAGAAAAGTAGGGCGCTTCATCATTAAGTTATTTACAAAAGGGCAGATATCTCTCCTGGGATAGAGGTTAGTCCTAGTTATTTTTTCTAGACCTAATCTAACCATCCGCACAAACTGCAAAGTTCTTTGGCTAGGCCAGATGATGGAGTGGATTTACGGAGACCGGATTCTGATACAATAAAATTCAATGGGAAAATAATGCGGAACTCTGTCGTTTCACGGCGACCCCGCCTGGCTTCGCGAGGGATTTACCAAAACTTTAGTGACTATTCGGGGTTTCTTCATCGGATCAACACCGTATTACTCGGTCGGAACACTTACTCTAGTAATCACAGGTAGTAAAACTCCCCAAGGGATGATTCATTGCCTTCATCAGGAGTTCCTGAAGGTTGGTCTCAGATTTAGCTTTTGACTAATTCTGGCTTGCCTTCTGAAGATATGGGCCAGTTTGTTTGATCAAGATACTCAGAGTTACTTTGCTATGTCTGACTTTGTACTAAAGAAAGTATTTTTGCCCGCTGCCTTGACGACAGGTGCCGTGTTTGCGGCCTTGGCGGCACCGATGCTGGTGTTTGCCGCTCAGCCCATCAAGGTTCAGGTCCTCGGGGCCGAGTTGCCCGGTGAGCAGGTGCAGGATTATGCCTTGCCCTATTTGGGGTTGGCTGGATTGGTGAGTACGGGGATTGGGGTGTCGGGGGTAGCCGTGATGGGACTACGGCGATCGTCTAAGCAGGCCAATGCCTTGGATGAGAAGCGAGAGGTGATGCAGCGTCAGCTAGACGAACGGACGACCTATTTGCAGCAGGCCCTGTCCTCCGACAGCTATTTGGCCAAATCCGGACTTGATTTTTTTCTTGATGACGAGATGCAAGGGAAGCAGACGGCTGTGACTTCATTGAGTGAGGTGATGCCGTCTCCGGCTCAAGTCAGTGAGCCCGTTGTTCAAATGGCTGTGCCTGAAATGATTGCTGTTGGCCCTTCGGATAGCACGGCCCTGCGGTTTGATGATCTGCCTGGGTTGGAAGCGTTCTTCCTGGAGGATGAGGCATTGTTGGTGAAGGCCGAAATCCAGGCGCCTCCAGTGGGCCTGACTGATCTCGTTGTGGCCGCGCCAGCAGTTGTGGCTGCGCCGATCGCGCCCGCTGAACTGCCCGCACCGCTGGCCGCCCCAGCCGTGATGCCTGCGGCCCAATCTGTGGTTGCGAAGCGTCCGATGGCCTTCACGGTGATCGCGGCGACGCCAGTGGAGCCTGTGGTGATGCAGGTGGCGCCTAGGCCTGTGACGGCTCAAACGGCCGTTATGCCTTTGACCGCTGCCCAGGGCTTTTTAAGCTACAGCCGACTCTCCCACGGGGGCACCGCTAGCCAGGCGCCTTGGAATCCCGTGATGGCGGCCCAGGAGCAGGCGGCCCTGGCTAAGATTCAGGCCCTCCAGGCCCAGCTCCAGCAGATTGTCGTCCAGATCGAAACCCTCCAGACCAATCTCCAGGTGGAGGCACCGGAGGCTCCCAGCCAGGGCTGGGTGGCGGCGGTCACCCCGCAGCGGGTATCGGCGGCGGAACTCAACTGGAACAATCAACCGATCGCGTCCTAAGGTTGGGTCTCATCTCATTAGTACTGAGTCTAAAAATCCCCCACAGTACCAGAGGTGCTGCGGGGGATTTGTTTGTTGCTTGCCAGTACTTGGGCTTGCCAGTTATCGGACTAGCGCATGTACTCCTGGGGTTTCAAATTAGCGTTATTGAGGCGCGGGGGGTTGCTCTCGCCTCGGAGGCCGCTGGCGTTGAGTTTGACGATGGTGCGATCGATGGCGCTCGTCTTGCTATTCGGGGCGGGCGGGGCGATGGCGGAGGTCTTTTCGGCCTTCAAATAGTAGCGGCCACTCGCGTCAATTTTGAGGGGGCTATCGGGTATGGGAGCCTCTTCCGGCTTGGGTGTGGCTAATTTGAGGTTGGGGTCGAGAGGGGGGGTTGTGGCCACGAAGGCCAACTGCTGATCGGGCTCAAACCCTTTGAGGGATAGGTTCTGATTGGTCTGCCAGCTTTCTAGGGGTTGGTTGTTGCCGTTGGTCCCGTAGAGATTCAGGGTGGTTTGCCAAGTGCCGTTGGTGACCGTGGCCTGTTGCCGGGCCACCACCACCTGGATGGGCTGACTGTTGCTGAGCTGCTTGGCCTGGGGGGAGGGACGGAGGGTGCGGATGGCCTGAACGATTACGGTATTGACTTCGTTGGGTCGAAGTTTATTGCGTGTTGGGTTCGGGAGATTGGTCTGGCCACTGAGATTGTAGGATCCAGATGAATTGCCTGGACTGACTTCCAGGGTGAATTCGGGTTTGAGCGATCGCGATTCGATACAGCCACCCAGCAGGGCAGCCAAACCCAAGGGAAGGACCCAGGGCAAGGTGCGGCTAGGACGATTGCGTGATGTTAACAGGGTGGAAGGGTGAGTCATAGTTCTTGAGGATACATCGGCACAAACAAATCACCCTGAAACGGATTCGGTCTACAGGCCTCATTATTCCCGAAGGACAGGGGTGATGCTTCAACGATTTGTTTGGGTATTGTAAAGCTCGGGGTTCTACGGATTAAATCGTTACAGGATGTCAATTTTTGGGTTACAACTAGGGGGGTTTTGTGAGAAAACCTAGCCCTTTGGCAGTTGCCTGAGTTGACTTTAAGCTTAGCCGCGAAATTTTATTTTGATTGAAATTTTAGACTAGGCACCTTGCAAGTGGTGAATCCCTGACCAGAAGTTGGTGGATGGGGGAGATGTCAGGGAAAGTGCACTGCTGAAGACTTTTAACTGTGGTGTGAAGCAGGTTAACTTAATCATGTCTAAGCGTTTCAAACTAATTCTTATCAGTCGCTTGCGATCGATGCAAGGGCGATCTTCGGCAATTGTGGCCTTGATGACCCTGGGTCTGTTGCAGGGTTTGGGTCAAGGGGCGATGGCCCAGGAAAAACAATCCCTAGCGGTGCGGTCAGCTTCCCCGGATACGCTTTCGGAGGTGCAAGCAGAGACTGTGCCTGCCTACCGCAGTGAAGAGGAGCTGATTCGCCAGATGGTGCGGGCGACTCCAGTGAAAGCTGTGCCCGCCAGTTCGGTGCGATCCTCCCGACAGGCGGCAACGGCGGCGATGGCGGCGGTGGTCCAAGATAGCGATCATGCTGTGACGCCTGCTCCGGTTAAAGTGGCGGCGCTGCGGAATGCTGATGTGATGGAGCCCTTGATTGCTGCGAAAGCTGCGAAACCAGTGGTTCCGGCGACGCCCTTGCCTCCCTTGGTGGCTTTAACGACGGGGCGATCGGCGACGGGGGTGCTGGAGGATGGCGCTATGGCGGCGCCCCAGCGGGTGGCCCAAGCTCAGCCTTCCCAGGGTGGGTGGAATTTGCCTGCGCCGATCATGACGCCCCCTCGGGAGATGGTCTATAGTTCTCCGCAGTCTGGCGGCCAAGCGCCTGCTTTGTACGGTCAGCCCCAGTTGTATGCCCAGGCCCAGCCCTACTATGCCCAGGCGCCACAGCCTTACTACGCCCAGGCCCCC
>JAAUSA010000354.1 GCA_012031975.1 Alkalinema sp. RU_4_3
GGGATTGTCGGGGAGGTGGGGGTGAAGGATGTGATGGCGCTGCGGGATTCGGTGGCGGCGAGTCGCGTGGATGAGGGATGGGTGGTGACGGCGATGCGGATTAGTAAGGCGGCGCGATCGCTGGTGGAGCAGCCTGAAAGTCAGGATTTATTTTGCTTTACCTTCGATGAATTATTAGATCAGGATGCGGATTTTGAAGGCTATTTGGATTGGTTGACCGGGGAGATTGAAAAACGACAGATTGAGGGGCGCTATGTGCCCTTGGCCTGTGTGAAGGAGGAGTTTGACGCCGTGACCCATGGGCGGTTGGGGGTGAGTCGCTATGGTGCGGAGGATGGTTGGACGGAGGGCTATATGGATCTGTGGCTGGCGGATCCCGCGAAGGAGCATCTGTCGATTTTGGGGGAGTTTGGGACTGGGAAGACCTGGTTGACGTTGCATTATGCGGCGGGGGCCTTGCGGAAGTATCGGGCGGCAAAGGCGGTGGGGGGAGTCGTCCGAGGTTGCCGATCGTGATTCCGCTGCGGGACTATGCCAAGGCGGTGAGTGTGGAGTCCTTGTTTTCGGAGTTCTTTTTTCGCAAGCATGAGATTCCGATTCCGGGCTATTCGGCCTTTGAACAGTTGAATCGGATGGGGAAATTGCTGCTGATTTTTGATGGCTTCGATGAGATGGCGGCTAGGGTCGATAAGCAGCAGATGATCAATAATTTCTGGGAGCTGGCTAAGGTTGTGGTGCCAGGCTCCAAGGTAATTTTGACCTGTCGGACGGAGCATTTTCCAGAGGCGAAGGAAGGCAGAGCGCTGCTCAATGCAGAACTGCAAGCGTCAACCAGGGGACTATCGGGAGAAACGCCGCAGTTTGAAGTCTTAGAATTAGAGAAGTTTGAAGATCCACAAATTCGAGAGGTGTTACTGTTGGCTTCTTCTGAGGAAGTCGTGGACAGGGTGATGGGGAATCCACAGCTCCTAGACTTGGCCCGGCGTCCGGTGATGACGGAGTTGATTCTGGAGGCGTTGCCGGATATTGAAGCGGGCAAACCCGTGGATATGTCGCGGATTTATTTCTATGCCGTGCGACGGAAGATGGAGCGGGATGTCAAGGCGGAGCGGACGTTTACCTCCATGGCGGATAAGCTGTATTTCCTTTGCGAACTGTCCTGGGAAATGTTGAGCAACGATCGCATGAGCATCAATTACCGCGAATTTCCCGATCGCATTCGCAAGCTGTTTGGGGCTGTGGTCCAAGAAGAGAAGGACCTGGACCATTGGCATTACGACATGATGGGTCAGACGATGCTGATTCGGAATTCGAGGGGGACTATACGCCAGCCCATCGATCGCTCCTAGAGTTTTTCGTCGCCTACAAGTTCGCGGCTGAGTTGGGCGCATTGGCACCGGATTTTCTGGAGTTGGCGTACAGTAAGTCGGGGATCGATCGCACCTTAGAACCCCAAGAATACAGATGGTCGGAATACTTTGGAGGCAGGGCTGTTGCACCATTGCAGGGGTTTGCCAGTGAAGGGGTGGCGGTGTTGCGATCGGGGTTTGGGGCGATGCCAATTAGCCCGGCGATTATGGAGTTGCTGATTTTACTACTGGGGGCCAAGGCGGAGTCGGCACTGTTTGAAGCCGTTGCTCTGACGCGCCATCAGGAGAAATCGGAGGTGAAATGGATTGGGGGGAATGCGATCACGGTGTTATCTAAGCAAAACCCCGTTGCGTTAATCTCCCAGGATCTGTCCCATACTTTTCTGCAAGGCGCAGATTTTACTAACGCCAATTTGAGGGATGTGAATTTAACAGGGTCTGATTTATCTCGAAGTAGCTTTACACAAGCGTTTGGCACCGTACTCTGTAGTGCGGTAAACCCCGATGGAACATTGTTTGCCACCGGAGAGGCCAGTGGGAGCATTCACCTTTGGTCGATGGATCTAAAGCAGCGGGTGCAGTTGAATGGCCATGGGGATTGGGTGCGATCGCTGATCTTTAACGCCGATGGCTCGAAACTGGTGAGTACTAGTAGCGATCAGACGATTAAGATCTGGGATATAGCGACGGAGACCTGTGTCCAGACGCTGAGGGGCCACGGAAATCGGGTCTATGCTGCGGCGATTTCCTCTGACGAACGTAGGCTTGCCACCTGTGGGGCCGATCGACTGATTAAAATCTGGGATATAGCGACGGAGAATTGTCTTCGAACGATCGCGGGGCATGGTGATAGTGTTTGGTCAGTGGGGTTCTGCGATGATTCAACAACGCTAATTAGCAGTAGCCGCGATCGGACAATCAAGTTATGGAACTGGGAAACGGGGGAATGTATTCAAACGATTCAAGGCAACTTTAAGCGCGTTCATTTTGCGCATAATTTTGTGCGAATGAGTATGAATAGCAATCGAATTATTTTCGCGGGTGATGATGTCATTCAGGTTTTTGATGTTCAAACCGGAAATTATGAGCACGTACTCGAAGGCCACACCGCAAAGATTTTCTGTCTGTCCCTATCCCCTGATAAACAGCAATTGGCCAGCAGCAGCTATGACCAAACCATTCGGATCTGGGATTTGACTACCGGTGAATGCTTGCAGGTGTTGGACAAACATACCGACATCATTCGATCGGTAACCTTCCATCCCAATGGCAAATTCCTCCTCAGCGGCAGCGACGATCGCACTCTGGTTCTTTGGGATTTAGACTTGGGAGAACCGATTATGAAGCGGTTTGGCCAGGTGAATGCGGTGAATGATATTGCCTTGAGTCCCGATGGGAAGTATCTAGTCAACACCAATGACGATGAAACGATTAGCCTGTGGGATCTTGAACGCGGTAAATATCTCCGGGCATTTCAAGGCCATAGAAGACGGATTTGGAGTGTGGCGATTAGTCCCGATGGAAAATATTTAGTCAGTGCTAGCAGCGATCGCACCATTAAAATCTGGGATTTTGCCATGGGGGACTGTATCAGGACGATCGACTGCATCAGGTCTGTCTTTGGCGTTGTGATTTCGCCGGATTCTAAAATGCTGCTGAGCAGCGGTAGCGATATCCAAACGATGCTGTGGGATTTGGCAACGGGCGAGCCGATCCGAGAAGTCCAAACCCGTCAGCTTCAAATTATCAGTGAATCCTGTGCGATCGCGGTTAGTCAGAGCTTGATCGCCGCCAGTGTCCAGACGGAGCTAAACCTTTGGAGGCGGGAATCCGGGGAGCATATCACCGCATTAAAGGCCATACAGGTTCGATTTGGGCGATCGCCATTGCTCCCGATGAAACCTGGCTGGCGACGGGG
>JAAUSA010000355.1 GCA_012031975.1 Alkalinema sp. RU_4_3
ACCCCCACCCTCCAATCCCCCAACCCTCAATCCCCCAGCCCATCTCCCCATCCCCTCAGCCATCCATCCCCCATCGGTACGGGCGAAGCATCCGGCAAATCAACCCTCCATCCCACCCCTAACATCCCAGCCGGATGCTTCGCCCTGCCATCTATCCATCAAAGGATCAGCCCCCGCCATCCATCCATCAAAGGATCAGCCCCACCATCCACCCACCCAAATCTTACAAACCCATAAACGATCGCCCATCCCCCCAACCCCCAATGCTATCTTTACCAAAAGGTAAACCCCAAACACGGATCCACAACACCCACCCCAGCCATTCCGCCATGCAACTCACCCCCCAAGAAAAAGACAAACTCCTCATCTTCACCGCCGCCCTACTCGCCGAACGCCGCAAAAATCGCGGCCTCAAACTCAACCACCCCGAATCCGTCGCCTACATCACCGCAGCAATACTCGAAGGAGCCCGCGACGGCAAAACCGTCGCCCAACTCATGAGCGAAGGCAAAACCCTCCTCACCAAAGACGACGTCATGGAAGGCATCCCCGAAATGATTCCAGAAGTCCAAGTCGAAGCCACCTTCCCCGACGGCACAAAACTCGTCACCGTCCACGACCCCATCCAATAGGAGACACCATGATCCCCGGAGAACTCATCCCCGCCAAAGGCCACATCGACCTCAACCAAGGCAAACCCACCATCACCATCACCGTCGCCAACACAGGCGATCGCCCCATCCAAATCGGCTCCCACTACCACTTCTACGAAGTCAACGCCGGACTCCAATTCGATCGCGAACCCACCAAAGGACTGCGCCTCGACATCCCCGCCGGCACCGCCGTCCGCTTCGAACCCGGCGACGAAAAAGAAGTCACACTCATCCCCTACGCCGGCAGCCGCGAAGTCTACGGCTTCAACGCCAAAATCGAAGGCCCCCTCGACAGCAAAAAAAAGAAAAAAGAAAAAATAAACCATGACCACCACAAAACCCATCAGCAGTCGCCCCAAAAACGTCCTCGGCACAGAACTCCAATGCTGCTGCACCTCCCCCCGAACAGGCTTCTACCGCGACGGCTTCTGCCAGACAGGCCCCATGGACTACGGCAGCCACACCGTCTGCGCCCAAGTCACCACCGCCTTCCTAGAATTTAGCAAATCGCGCGGCAACGACCTCAGCACCCCCGTACCCGCCTACGAATTCCCAGGGTTAAACGCTGGCGATCGCTGGTGTCTCTGCGTTTCCCGATGGCAAGAAGCCTTTGAGGCTGGCATCGCACCCAAAGTCATTCTCGAATCCTGCCACGAAAAAGCCCTAGAGATTGTAAAACTCAGCGATCTGAAACAGTATTCAATTAATTAGGAAACCACCCACCCATGAGCTACCGCATCAGCCGCCAAGCCTACGCCGAAACCTATGGCCCTACTGTGGGCGATCGCCTACGTCTCGCCGACACAGAATTAATCATCGAAGTCGAAAAAAGACTTCACCACCTACGGCGACGAAGTCAAATTCGGCGGCGGCAAAGTCATCCGCGACGGCATGGGCCAATCCCCCATTACAAACGCCGACGGAGCCGTCGATACAGTAATCACCAACGCATTAATCATCGATTGGTGGGGCATTGTCAAAGCGGATGTCGGCATCAAAGACGGTCGCATCACCGCCATTGGCAAAGCTGGCAACCCCTACATTCAAGATAACATAAATATCATTATCGGACCCGGAACAGAAGCGATCGCCGGAGAAGGCTGCATCCTCACCGCAGGCGGCATCGATACCCACATCCACTTCATCTGCCCCCAACAGATCGAAGTCGCCAGCGCCAGCGGCATCACTACAATGATTGGCGGCGGCACAGGCCCAGCAGCAGGTACAAACGCCACAACCTGCACCCCAGGCCCCTGGTACCTCGCCCAAATGCTCAAATCCCTAGACGCCTTCCCCATGAATTTCGGCCTCCTCGGCAAAGGCAACTCCGCCCAACCCGACGCCCTCAAAGAACAGATTGAAGCGGGCGCGATCGGCCTAAACTCCACGAAGACTGGGGCACCACTCCCGCCACCATCGACAATTGCCTCAGCGTCGCCGATGACTACGACGTACAGGTCGCCATCCACACCGACACCTTAAACGAATCAGGATTTGTTGAAGACACGATCGCCGCCTTCAAAAACCGCGTCATCCACACCTACCACACCGAAGGCGCAGGCGGCGGCCACGCCCCCGACATCATCAAAGTCTGCGGCCAACCCAACGTCCTCCCCTCCTCCACAAACCCCACCCGCCCCTACACCGTCAACACCCTAGACGAACACCTCGACATGCTCATGGTCTGCCACCACCTAGACCCCAGCATTCCCGAAGACGTTGCCTTTGCCGAATCTCGAATTCGCCGCGAAACGATCGCCGCCGAAGATATTTTGCATGACCTCGGCGCATTCAGCATGATCTCCTCCGACTCCCAAGCCATGGGCCGCATCGGCGAAGTCATCCTCCGCACCTGGCAAACCGCCCACAAAATGAAAACCCAACGCGGCCCCTCCCCCCCGACAGTGCCCAAAACGACAACTTCCGCGTCAAACGCTACATCGCCAAATACACCATTAACCCTGCGATCACCCACGGCATCGCACCCACGTCGGCTCCGTAGAAGTCGGCAAACTCGCCGACCTCTGCCTCTGGCGACCCGCTTTCTTCGGCGTCAAACCCGAAACCGTCATCAAAGGCGGCATGATCGCCTGGTCCCAAATGGGCGACGCCAACGCCAGCATCCCCACCCCCCAACCCGTCCACATGCGACCAATGTTCGGGGCTTATGGAGGCGCGATCGCCCAAACCTCCCTCACCTTCCTCTCCAAATCCGCCCTCAAAAAAGGCCTCCACGAAAAACTCGGCCTCCAAAAACGCACCGTCCCCGTATCCGACATCCGCAAACTCACCAAAAAAGACCTTAAACTCAACGACGCCCTACCCATCATCGAAGTCGATCCCGAAACCTACCAAGTCCGAGCCGATGGGGAACATTTAACTTGCGATCCCGCAACGCTCCTACCCATGGCCCAACGCTACTTCCTATTCTAATCCAATAAAAAAGGGGATTGAAACATCAACTGTCTCAATCCCCTTTTCAATATTGGACCTGGCACCGAGCTATTTTGACAATTCCCTACGGAATCACTATCGTCGCCGCTGGGTCGTTTCACCGCTCAGTTCGAGATGGATGAGCGTGGGTCCAACCCGCCATTGGCACCAGGAATCT
>JAAUSA010000120.1 GCA_012031975.1 Alkalinema sp. RU_4_3
CTTCTCCTGAGATAATTACAAATCACTAAATATAGGGGTTAAGGAGTGATTCATATCCCTTGCAGCGCTAGAAGTGGCTTATGAGTTAGGGGAAGGCAGGAACTTTCAAAGTTGCACATCGCCTATTATTATTAGTAAATAACG
Source organism: Alkalinema sp. RU_4_3 (assembly GCA_012031975.1). Taxonomy (GTDB): domain Bacteria; phylum Cyanobacteriota; class Cyanobacteriia; order Leptolyngbyales; family Leptolyngbyaceae; genus JAAUSA01. Next base: position 145 of record JAAUSA010000120.1, read on the forward strand.
GCAGTTGGGCCAATTGTGAGGGTTGTTTGAGCAAGGCCTGATTTAACTGCACCCGCACATCTACCAGGCGTTCCTTGCGTTGCAATTGAGTCGGCACTGACCCAGTAATGGCGGTTTGGATAGTGTCGCCGATCGTCTGGGTCGTCAAGCCCAGGGCCTTAGCGCGCTCCCAGTCCGGTCGAACTTGGACCTCGGGTTGGCGATCGTCGGCATCAGGTCGAAAGGCCGAGAGCTTCACCTGTTCATCCAGGGCTGCCAGCACCTGTCGTCCGGCCTGGCGGAGGCTGTCCCCATCTTTTCCCTGGAGCACCACATCCACGTCTGCCCCCCGCAGGGGAGAATTATTTAGGGTTAATCCGCGCACTGACCCCGGCGATACCCTAACCCGAATGCCCGCCAGATTAAGTTGATTCACTTCCTTTGTCACCCGTTCCGTAAAGGCCAAAATATCGCTGCCTGCCTTTAGCGTAATGCTACCGGAACTGCGTGCCGGGTTCGAGGATACGTTGCTGCCAAATAGCGAACCGCCTGCCGTGGTAAACACATAATCCGTCTCGGGCTGCTTAAGTATTATCTGATCCACTGCCGCCATCACCTGCTCATTGGTGGCCAGGGAAGTGCCCGGTGGGAATTGCACATTCACATTCGCTTGGCCTGTGCTGATGCGCGGCAGGATCTCCTGGGGAATTTGACCCGCCATCGCAATTCCGCTACCACCCAACAACAGAAAGGCCATCACAATCACGATCGCCCGCCGATCCATCACCTTAGCCAGTAGATTGGCATAGGAACGAGTCATCCCCGCCAATCGCTGATTAAAGGCCCGCAGCAGCCATAGGCGGTGCAATCCGCTCGACCCTTGAATTGCAAACAGTCGCGCCGACAGCATGGGCACCACCGTCAGGGCCACAAGCAACGAGGCCGTAACGGCAAAGCAAATCGTCAGAATCAGTTCATTAAATAGCAGCGAGACAAACCCACCCACGAGCACAAAGGGCAGGACCGAGACTAAATTCGCCGCCGTCGAGGCCACGAGGGAGGATTCCACCTCACGGCTACTGTCTTCCACCGCACTAATTAGGGTTCGAGTCTGCGATCGATCGAGTCCTTCCAAGCGTTTGCTCACATTTTCTAGAATGACGACAGAGGTGTCAATGGCTTGCCCGACGCTGATCGCCAATCCGCCCAAACTAAAAATATTCAGTGAGAAGCCACAGAGCTTCATGACAATGGCTGCGGCCAAGGTACATAAGGGAATCGTTAAGGCAATGATCAAGGTCTGCCGCAGGGATCCTAAAAAGATAAAAACAGCGATCGCTGCCAGCACTGCGCCGGATAGCCCTGAGACGATCACATCCGCCAGGGAATTGCGGATAAACTTTGATTCATCTAAGGTCGGCGTAATGATCATATCGGCGGGAATGAGGCCCGATCGCCGCAGTTCCTCTAGCCGCCGGGTGACCGCATCGACAACGGTGACGGTATTGGCATCCGGTTGCTTTTGAACACTGATTTTGACCGCTTTTTGTTGATTTAAATTGACCAGTACGCGCTCCTCTTCGGTCCCATCGGTCACTTCGGCAAAGTCCCGCAAGTAAACGCGCTGGGTCGGTGGGTTGGCGGTGGCGATCGTCGGATTTGCAGGGGAGGATTGTCCGGCGATCGCAAATGCTAAATCACGGATCTCACTGGCTGCCTGAAAGCGTCCCACAACACGCGTTAAAGGCTCGGAGGTATCGCCTAGGATCCGGCCCCCTGAAATATCCTGATTGCGCTGTCGGAGTTCGTCAAGGACGTCCGTTAGGCTGAGGCCGAGGGCCTGGAGGCGGTCTAGATCGATGTTGACCCGCACTTCTTCCTGGACACCCCCCGAAACATCCGCTGAGGCCACCCCGGCAACGACGCTCAATTCGCGGGAGAGTTCCTCATCGGCAAACACGCGTAAATCGACATCGCTGAAGGAGGGTGATGTCAGCGCCATTTCATAGACGGGCAATTGTGAGGGATCAGCTTTAAATAATCGGGGTTCCTCGATCCTGTCAGGCAGCCGATTTCGATTGCGGTTAAATGCGGCGGTTGTGTCATTCAGTGCCTGATTGATATCGCTGCCCGGTCGGAAGTATAGATCTAAATTGACCTGTCCTTCACGGGTTTGTGAATAGATTTGCACGATGCCATCGGTGGTGGATAGGGCCTCCTCTAGGGGGCGGGTGATTTCATCGATTGCCACTTCCGGCGAAACGCCCGGCGCCTCTAGACGGACCCCAATTCTCGGATAGGTAATCGACGGGAGCAGATCGACGGGCAATTGGGTGATAAAAAATACGCCGATAATCATTACAGTCAGCGTCAGGATCAGGGTGCCGATATGGTTCCGAATCGACAGCGTACTGAGACTAAATCCAGAGGAAGGGGGGGATTGCATGGTGGCTGAAGTTATGGCTGGGACAGAATACTCAATCGCACCGGATCACCGTCCTTGAGGGGTTTACTTGCGCGGGCCACAAAGCGATCGCCCGGATTCAGGCCCGCCAAAATTTGGACTTTGCCATCCATCTGTTGCCCCAACTCCACCGATCGCTCGGCCACTTTCGGTTCGCCCCCCTCATCGGTCACCACAAACAGCTTGCCCTTTGTTTTGGGGGATGGTGATTTGGCCTTGCCCCGCTCCTCCTGGAGGGCAGAAAGGGGGACCACGATGCGATCGCGATTGGTTTTGGCAAAGCTGACCCGCGCCAGTAGGCCACTGCCCACCCGGCCCGTCGGGTTAGGAATCGTCACCTCAATGGGGACCAATCGGGAGGTGGGGTTTGCTGCTGGGGAAATCTGGGTGACTTCCCCCGTAAACTGTTCCTTGGGAAAGGCATCGAGTCCCACCTTGGCCGATCCACCCAACCGCACGGTCGCCAAATCGAGTTCCGATACTTGCACCGTCACCTTAGCTTGGCTAAAGTCGCCCAATCGCAGCAGTTCACCGCCCACCTGCACGAGATTGCCTAGCTCCGTCGATCGCGTCCAAGACCACCCCACCCATCGGGGCCATCAGCGAGGCATAGGATTGGCGCTCTTTCTGCTGGGAGAGGACGGCTTGCTGGGCCAGGATGCGGGCATTGGCCGCAATGATTCCCTGCTCCTGGTTGCGCACCTTTTCCTCGGCTGATCGCAAAACCTGGGCGGCGGTTTTTGCCGCTGTGCGAGATTGCTCCGCCTGTTGTTTGGGGATGGCGCCAGCGGTGGCCAGTTGGTCATAGCGCGCGGCATCGGATTCGGCCTGCTGGAGCTGCAATCGCGACTGCTCTACCACCGTTTTGGCATCCGCTACCTGGGTTTGGAGCTGGCTCACCTCAGAGCGCCGTGAAGCGAGTTCCGCCTCCGCTGCGACCGCCGCCGCATTCAGCAGGGAGGCATCGATTCTGGCTAGGGTTTGGCCCTTTTGGACGCGATCGCCCACATCCACATTCAATTGCCGCAGTTGGCCCTCGGCCTGGGCGCGAATCACCACTTCTTGGCGCGGTTGAGTCGTGCCAGTGTACTCTCTGGTGACTTCTAGGGGCGCAGTTGCGGCTGTCGCCACATCAACAGCCGTCGCGCTAGGTGGACGAGACTGGGCATCGGCCCTATCCCTAGGCAAAAAGTTGCAGCTTGAAAGTGTGATTCCCAAGATCGTCAGCAGGCCCCAACCCGCCAGCTTGGATAAATTGCAGGGCGCTATCATCCCGGTCAGCTTGAAATCTAATATGGGTGTAGGAGCGAAAAAACACATGGGCAGATGGTGCCATACGCATTGGGTGAGCAAAGACGAAGCAAGCAAGCTGACCCAATTTTAGAACTGTAAGAATAATTTGTGTTCGGAGTAATATGTTAATTAGAAAATAAATGAAACATTGTTCCATTATGGCCGAAATCCCTAGGACTAAAGTCCCGATGTATACTTCAGAATCGGGGAAATAATAAAACTGTAGCGATTGTGCTTGTTATTAGCAATGCTATCGAGTATAATTTCCCCAAAATATGGACTAAATCTTTAGTCGCAGGTGATGGGCTACCCCAACTTCACCGCCGCTGCACATCTAAAATTTCCCACCCCGGCGATCGCCAGGCAGCTCAGAAAACGCCTTCAGTGGAATCGACCGTTCCCAGAGGACCGATCGCCCCGTTGCTGGGTTGTAGAACAGAAACTCTATTTTCCCATCTCCGTTGAAGTCTTCTACACCCCGAATCTGACTGTTCTCGGGTGTGGCGATGAAAATAGCAGGCTCAGGCCGAGAATCGATCTCGAAGCCCTTCATATAGATTGGACTGTATCTTTGCTGCGCCGCATTATACAGATAGAGGTCCAAGTAGCCATCTCCATCAAGATCGCGCCCCCTGAAATGAGCTGACTCGATCCGCCCCCCGATCCACTCCGAATACTCGCAGAAAACTCCGGCGGAATAATCGCGCGCACAAAAGCCATCCGATTCATCTCCCAGAATCCACCCCAACCCGTCACCAAATTTTGCCAATAGAAATCTAGGTCTCCATCCTGGTCGTAGTCCCCGACCCCTGTCACCTGCCATTCCTGGGGATCGCCAATTGTCGGGCTAGTGGTCGTTCCGCCCATCAATTGATTGTCATTCATTTGCCAATAGCCCGTCTGGCCCGATCGCTGATTTAACCAGAACAAATCCAACCAGCCATCTCGGTTAAAGTCCCCGATCGCCTGCACCTGCCAATCCTTTGCATCTCCGACCTTGAAGATGTTACCCTGGATATCCACCACATTGACGGACTTCGTCGGGGCACCATCGACGACATACTCAATCTTACTCAGGCCAGACAGACGATTGTACCAAAACACATCTGCATTGCCATCGCGATCGAAGTCCCCCCGCCCCACAAATTCCCACCCAGCTTCCGTCTCCTTGGCCCAAGGTTTGACAGTCACCTCAAGGGTATTGCCAGGGAAACTCCAGAGTTCGCGTTGACCTTCGGTCGGTCGTAGACCATCGCCCGTCGTTGGGTTTTGCCAAAGAACTTCATAGACAGGTTTAGGGGGCTCCATGGATTGTTCACCATTGATCGCCAGAATAAACCCATCCCCCTTGAATGTAGTATCAAACGTTGCTATCCCGCCTTCCGGCAGCACCCCTGCCCAAAACCGCCGCTGCCCAGAATAGAGGAAATTACCCGCACCGTCCACTGCCAAACCTACATTATTACCGAGAACACCACCCAACAGAGAAACCTGACCGTTGCCATCGATCGCCAACTGATTACTAACCATCGGTGCACCCCCAAAGGACTTAGCCCAGAGCACTGTGCCACCAGAGGTGAACTTTGCGATATAGGCATTATTCGAATGTTGGTCACTCGAAACTGCCGATACAGAAATCGATCGCCCCGCTGCGTTCTGTCCAAACCCAACAGATCCACTACCGAAAATCCCTGTTAGATAGAGATTGCCCGTTCGATTAATGGCCAAATCAAACTCACCCGGAACACTATAATTCACGGTCTTCTGCCAAACAAACTGGCCGATCCCCTGGCTCCCCAGTTCATACTGCTGTAGCAATACACCCTGATTGAGTTCTCCATACAGCGGTAGAAAACTCAAGCCATTGGAATCCCAAAGGTAGGCATAATTAAAATCTTTTCGTGCGGCCACATATAGTTGATCGCCCTTACCGATCGCCAATTGCACCTGATGGTATCCACCTGTCGCTACATCTAAATATTTGCGATCCAACACCTCTCCTGCCGCAGTCACTTGAAATAGTTTCGATCGACTCTCACCCAACTGCCCTGCTAAATATAGTCGATCCTGGCCGTCAATGACTAAATCAAAGGCCCGTGAATTGTAATAGGGATATACTGATAATTCAGCCGATCGGGCTGTACTGTTGGCCCATTAAATAGGATTGGGTTTTGAGTTGAGATGGGCCTTGGAATTGAGATTGGCCCTGGTATTGGTATCGGCCAGGTATCAAACTGCTGCTGTCCTTCGAAGGTTTGGACCCACAGCGTCTGTCCCTGGCTATTGAGCTTAGTCAAAAAGAGATCGATCGAACCCTGGGCCACGCGATCCACAGACCGCCCTTGGGGATCTTGACCAAATTTCGTAATTGTTTTACTAAATGTACCCGAAACGTAAACGTCGCCTTGACGATCGCTTACCAATTGCCCCGCCGACTCCGCACTATTAAAGCCCCCAAACTGCCTGGCCCAGATCGCATTCCCATCTTTGTCTAATTTCGCCACAAACAAATCGACATCGTAGCCCGATCTCGGTAGTGGATAGGGCAAGATCGTCGGGCCGAAAAAAGACTGTTGCGTGGTCAGTACCAGTTCTTCCCCCGTTACTGTTTTACCCACAACCAGGCGCTGCGAAAAGTTGCCGAGGAGATAAATATTGCCCTCTCGATCGGTCGTCACATCCGCCAGAATCACATTATCGCGGGCCGCAATAATATTCCATTCTCTATCCCAAAGGCGCGATCCATCGGCCCCCCGCTTAGACAGCCAAGCCCCACCCTCCTGCGTTTTGCCCGCAATGATTAGATTGTTATTGCGATCGTACTCGCTACTAACAGGCGTCCAACCCAGCCCGCCTTCGGAGGAACCCGCTGGCCCCAGGCGCTGAATCGATTGAATCGCCGGGAGATTCTGACGGCGATCGCTCAGCGGATCAACCGAAACCAAACTTCGGACAGGCGTTGGAACCAAGGCAGCAATAGGTGTCATAGCAAAAAGGAGTGAGGATTCTTCAGGAGAAAAAACTGGGCCAATTCCTTGCACAGAATCAGCCCAAACAAACGCGGCCCCGCAGGGAGCCAAGCACGAGAACTCTACAACAACGAAACCAGCCATCAACAGGGAGGGTCGATCGCCAAGGCTAACGGTGACCCGTTAAATACCGCCAGTCCAGCCATCGACCCGGTAATGTCGATAACCTACTTTTAGTTCTAACATAGTTTCTTGGAAAAGTGAAGTAAGTTTAGGGAGATTTTATATGTGAAGCTTGTCTGGTAAAATTAAGTTAGGTAAGTTATGCTGGTTCTATGCTGACCAAATCCACCGCACCCCAATATGTCTCCAACCTCGCCGTCCATCGGCAGCGAGTCGGCATGACGCAGCGGGAATTAGCGATCGCACTAGATATGACAGAGGTGACGGTTCAGAACTGGGAGAGAGCCGAGTTGGAGCCATGCAGATCCAGCGGGTAGTGGGTCTCTGTAGTCTGTTGGACTGCCCCGTTGAAGCTTTGGTAACCCAAGCTGAAAGCGTTTGGGTGTCGCAGATTAAGACCCTACGTAAGGCGCGCGGGCTAAAACAGCGGCAGTTGGCCCTGGCCCTGGAGGTGACGGAGCGTACGATCAAGAGTTGGGAAAAGGGTGACGCGGGTATTGATGTGATGGTCAAGTTGATTGAGCTTTGTCGGTTGTTTGACTGCCCTGTTGAGGCCTTGATTATGGAAGTAAAACCCCTCGATAAAGATTCGACCCTATGAATATTTGTCAGATCGCTTCTCAGGATTTAATGGCCTGTCTCCAGTGGGTGAATCAGGGAATAGCCCTGGCGCGGGTGCCATTCTTCCAGCAGGTCCTGGCGATCGCCGCCGAATCCCACCTAGTCAGCGCCAGTGACTACGCGATCGAGCAGTACCAAACCTTTGCCCTCTCAACGAGCGATCTGCCCACGATTGAATCCTTAATTCAGCGTCTAGAAGTCTGGCCCACAAGTCCCAGCGAACGGGCCGAGGCAAAACGCACCAGTCAGCGCCAGGGCATTTCCTTTGCCGACGCCCTAGATGAGATTATCCATGGCACCCTTTGCCCGGATTGGATTTTGGTGGAGGCCGAGGGGCGATCGCTGCCCAATGCGGTTTCGATTCATAGTTTTTTAAAGGATTGGCAGGCGATTCGGGATGATTTGCCCCCCGACGGTGGCATGTCGCTCTGGCCCACAGGTCCCAATGGTCCAGGACCCGACGACAGCGGCGAACCCAATCCCCAGCCCCTAGCCAAACAACAGGCAAGCTCCTACACCGCCGCCAATAATTCCGTGGTTTTCTCTCAACAAGCCTGCATCAGCATGGCTCTGGGTCTCACAAACATCAGTGGCCAATCCTTAATCGGTCTATCCGGCAACCAAGCGCTCTCCCCAAATCTCCAAGAACAAATCGCTCAATCCCTCGGTGGCAACCTCCCCATCACGATCGCCTGGGTCCAGTCAGGTTCAGGTTTGCGTCTACAGCTCCAGGTTTCGGGCAGAACGATCGCCACGGATATTGCCTGGGAAGATCTAACCAATCCAACGCGCCTGAATAACGCGATCGCCATGGCCAATCCCCAGGTCCAACAGAACCTCAAAGTTGCCCTAGGTAACATCACAGCCCTAGCCAAACCGACGGATCAAACCGTTGCTATTGCAGCACCTCAAGCCGTAACTGTTGAAGCCCCAATTAATATACCGATTGAAACACCGATCGCATCTAGCGTTACAGAAACTGTCGTTCAAGTTGCTTCAACCCCTACCGTAATCACCAACAACCCGGAACCTGAAGCACCAGTCCTCAAGTCCAGCCAGGAGACTCCTAAGGAAAGTAGTTTGACAGATGGACCGTATATAGTGTTTGGCAAGGCTTCAACCGATGACGCAGCCCCCTGTTGCTCCAGTTGCGGTTACCGCTGGGAAACTTGATCCTCCCATGGTTGTCTCATCATTCAGCTTCAATTCCATCAGCTCCACAGCAGCGATCGTCCTCGGCAACAATCAAATTGCCACCTTCTTCACAGGCGCCGATCTTCAACCTATTACCCAGCAGATGCAGGGCACTAGCGAAGCCGACGAATTCCTGCTGCAACCTGGCCAGCTCACGGTCGTCACCTACCAAAGTCACGATCGCTTCGGCCTAATTGGCGGTCTCTCCTACAGCGACCTTACTATTACTGAAACTACGGTGCGATCGGGCAGTGACCTCTACTCTGCCTACGAGATCACCCTGAAGACCACGGGCGATCGACTGGCAATTGTCATCCCCACGGGCGAAACCACTGTTCCCATGGCGGCAGCCTTCTTCACGCCAGAATCCAACGCTAGGGGGCCTGTCAAAATCCCCGTATCCTGTGATCTACCCACAACCAGTGAGCTACAGCCTTTGCCTGGGTTGCGCGCGATGCCAGTTGATCTTTCCAAACTGTAGGTTCGTTTGGGCGCGATCGGCTAGCCAGGCTGTGAGGTCAACGCTATAATTAGAGAAATCTCCAATCCCAGCAGAGGCTTCTCCTCTATGACAGCCCAGTTGATTCAGACGCCATCAGCGTTGCTTAATGCCAATCCTATCGTCCTCTACAATGTCACTTGGGAGCAGCTTGAACAAATGGACGCGGCGCTAATCGATACGGGTGCGAGGTTGACTTATTTGGATGGGATGTTGGAAATTATGGCTCCGTTGTCTGAGGCCCATGAAGAACCGAAAAGCACAGTCAGAAGCCTAGTTGAGGTTTTTTGTCGGGAAAGAGACATTCGTTTTTATATCCATGGCAGTCAAACCCGAGGGAAGAAGAAGGATGGGGCAAGGGCTGAGCCGGATGAGTCCTATAGTATTGGGGTGAAGAAGTCGTCTGTTCCCGATCTGGTGATCAAGGTCACCGTGACGAGTGGCGGGATTGATAAGTTAGAGATTTATAGTCGGTTGAAGGTGCCGGAGGTGTGGTTTTGGGAGGATGGGACAATAGATCTGTACTGTCTGCGGCTTGATGGGCGTTATGAGAAATCTTCTTGCAGTGAGTTGCTGCCAGACTTGGATATTTCGCTTGTGGCGGAGCATTCGCGTATGGCGGACCAGTATGATGCGATCACCAGTTTTATTAAGATTTTGCGGGAGAATGCTTGAAGATCTGTGGGTTTTGTTATTCAAGAGAATGCTTTGGGCGTTGATCTACAATCGCAAACAAAACCATAGCCAACATCACCACTCCATAGAACAAAATAAAATCTAAAGTCTTTGCACCGATTTCCCAATCCGGAAAAAACCCTTGCCACAATCAAAGGCAAGTCATCTACCAGCAAAGCACCATGGGTTCCCACCAGTCCACCCCAGTCCAAATCCAACAGGCGCTTCAAGTCCTCCGTCGCCAAGCCATCCCCTCCCTGACGATCGGCCTCACCCTCGGCCTCCTCACCACCCTCGCCCTCGCCCTAAGACCCCCCACCTACACCGCCGAAGGCAAATTCCGCTTCGAACGCCTCAGCCCCACATCCTCCCTCACCGGCCTTGGCAAAGAAGCCGCCGATCCCCAACCCCTGGGCCTCGTGAGCAATCCCCTCAACAACGAAGCCGAAACCCTGCGATCGCGCCCCCTCATCCAAAAAACCATCACAAAACTCAACCTGCAAGACAAACAAGGCAACCCCCTCACCCCAGAGACCTTTCTCAGATCCCTCAAAGTCAAGGATCTCCTCGCCTCCGACCATCATGGCTATTCGCTACAGCAGCCCCGTACCCGAAGAAACCGTCGCCATCGTCAACACCCTCATGGCGATCTACCTAGAGCAATACAACAGCGAATACCACCAGCGCAACACCACCGCCCAACGCTTCCTCGAAAAACAACTCCCCCAGGCCGAAACCACCGTCAAACAAGCCGAAAACGCCCTGTCCCAATTCATGACCCAGCACCAATTGGTCGCCATCAAAGACCAAGCCAGCGCCGCCATCACCCAGACCACCCGACCTCCAAAAACAAAATCGCCAGCGTCAAAGCCCAACTCGCCGACACCAACGCCCAAACCAACATCCTCCAAGAAGGCCTCGGCAGCAGTTGGCAAGACAACCTCCAATCCACCACCACCAGCCAATCCCCCGCCCTCCTGGAAGCGATGAAAGAACTCCGCCAAATCGAAGGCGCTCTGATCACCGCCCGGAGCCTCTACCAGGAAGACCACCCCGAAATCCAAGCCCTCCTCGCTCAGCAGAACCGCTGGCAGGCGATCGTCACCCAAAATTCCCCAGGCCTATCCCAACCCCTCAACCCCATCCAGCAGGAAATGACCAAGGATCGCCTCCTGCTCGAACAAAAGCGCCAGGGCCTGACCCAGCAGCTCAGCAGCCTGACCCAATCCAGCCAGCAGGTCCAGACCCTTGCCCAGGCCCTACCCGACCTCGAAAAGACCCAGCGCCAACTCCAGCGCCAGCTTGAGATTGCCCAACTGACCTACACCCAACTCATGGCCCGCCTCAACGACGTCCGCCTCGCAAAAAGCCAAAATATCGGCAACGCCCGCATCCTTGCCCCCGCCATCCTCCCCACAAAACCCAGCAAATCCCGCCTGCTCCCCTACTTGGTTGGCACCCTCATCGGCCTCCTCAGCGCTGGCGCCACCGCCTGGTGGCGCAATGACCAAGATCGCACCCTAGACATTGACCTCGCCAAACAGCGCCTCAATTACCCCATCCTCGGTGTCATCCCCAAAAAATGATCCAAATTCTTCGGCCTAGGGGTTCTCCACAGGCGGCTTCTCTGGAACGGCTTCGGGTGAAGGTGTTTCCGCTGGGGCCGCAGCTTCGGGGGGGCGTCTGGGCAGCCGAAGCTGGCGCCACCTTCGGCAACAACAACTGCGAGAACAACTGGAAGGCCGATCGCCAGACAAAATAACCCTGGCGCTTCAAATGCAGACCATCCGTACTCAAATCCGCCTGCATCAAGCCATCTGCGTCCGTAAATAGCGGATGCAAATTCAGGTAATACACCTCGGTCTCGGCGGTCAAACTACTCAACTTCTGGTTGAACTGATAGATCCGCTCATTCGAGAGTTGTAAGACCTGCTCGCGATCGATCGTCCCGACGCGATCGCCCCCGTGGGGCAAGACCGACTGTACCACAATGGAGGTCTTGGGATGCTTTTCCTTGAGTGTCTTGATAATTTCACGGTAATTGTCAAGGATCTGCTCATCGGAGGTCCCCTTGATCAAGTCATTGATCCCCACCATCAGCAGGATCGTCTCAGGTTGCAGCTCATCCAATAGCTTGAGCCGCTTTATCAGCCCCGCCGAATTCTCCCCCGATACCCCTTGGTTGAGCCAGACGCGATCGCTCGGCAGCATTTGGGCCGGGAACCAAAGACTCAGGGAATCTCCCAGCAACACCGTCAACCGTTCAGGCTTGGCCTTGGCCATGGCCCCGGCTTCCTTGGCGAGGACGTCCAGCCATTGCTCGTAGGTATACTGCGACTGGGGCGGAGTCGTCTCAGCAGGCTCTGGGGCGGTGGTGGCTTCTACCACAGGGACCTCTGGCTCCGGCTTGTTCAGATTCAGCAGGTGAGGTTTCCAATAGAGCAGTGAAATACTCAGCAGGAGCAGCCCATTGGCCGCCACTGAAAAAGCAGCCCAAGCGGGGATCCGTCGCCGGGGGTTGGGCACCGCTGCTGTTTCCGGGGCCTTTTCTATCTCTTGGGTCTCTTGAGTCTGCACAGCCAACCACCTCACTGGTCCAGAAGTGCACCTACTTTAGCAGCAAAAAGAAAGAGAGAAGAAAGAAGAAAGAAGATTTTCTCTCTTCTCTCTTCCTTCTTCTTTCTTCTTTCTTTCCCCTAGCCTCGGTTCCGCTCCAACAGCAGCAACATCATCAAACTCAGCAAAATCTGCCCCTGCTCTTGCTCATCCAGCTTATCCATCTGCTTGATCGTGAAGATCCGCGATAGAAAACTGGGGGTCTTCTCTAGGCGCATCACCACCCGACCGGAGGTATCACTGACCAGATAGACAGGATTGAACACATAGCCCGTAAACATGCCTAGAATCGGCACCTCGGAAAACAGGCTATCCAAAATCTTGATCCAAGGATTTTCTTCCTGGATGGAATATACCACGCGATCGCTTCCAAGATGTCGTAGTGGGCTTTCCAGAAGGACTTCATGCCCTTGCGCTTGACGGGCGCCTAGGGGTGAACCCGTGGGGACTTGCGCTAAAATTATACCGAGCAGAAAAATCAATAATCCGATCGGCCTTGATGTCATACAGAGGCTGGGTCCGCTCGGCATCGGCGAACACATTGATCACTTCCTTGAGCTTGAAGAGCTTCTGTCGGACGAACATCACCGATCGCCCAGAGGCGTCCGTAATGGCGATTTGAGGCGCTAGGGCAAAGAACTTAAAGGTGAGCTGGAGAGGATATTGCATGACAGAAAAGAGCTAAAAGGTGAACAAGCGTGAGCGAAGGATGGCATGGTTCTATTGTCCCCACAACATAGCCTTCACTTTCTCCATACATCTACGGAACTTAAGTTATGCATTCCAGAAAAAGCTGCAACTTTAGTTTAGGATGCGTTCGATCGCCGCCATCAGGTCCTCAGCGCCCAGCTCCGTCAGGACAAAGACCTCCTGAAACATCTTGCCTTTTCGAGCGATCAATTTATAGCCGCCGCGAATCTCGATGGAAATCTTAATCTTAAAGTTTGGCATATGGGATTTGGTTCGCCCGATCACCGCAGGCGTCACGGTTGTAATCCCCGGCACCTGCGTCAGATCCTGCAAAATGGGAATCAGCCCCGGCAAATGGGTCGAATGATTCCAGACTAGGCGTCCAGGGGAGGGGCGGTCGCCAGATTTATCAGAACCCATAGCAATAACTCATGATAAAAACACAATACCTATAAAACTCATCCAACCAATCTCACCCAGTTCAAAGCCCCCTTTCTTGAATGCCCAAAGGGCTATAAGTTGGGGGTTGAGGGCCTCAAACTATGACCCAAATTTAAAACCCCAAATCTTTCATCGCCAATCGAATCTGCTCAACCCGCGTCCGATTCACCCCCAAATCCGACTCCCCCATGCGCGCCGCCGATCGCAACTGAATCACTGCCTCGTCCTTGGGAAAATAAAACTCCCCGTCATCGACAAATCCAAATAATTTACTCTTGCTTTCGTAGCGAATATAATCCTCGCTCGATTCCACCACTACGGTACGCGGCACGACAGAAAGGACCTTCAGCAGAGCTTCCTTTGCCGCTTGGCGATCGCCCTTGTAGGTAAAGGGTGCGATCCCATGTTTGCTATCGGCTTCTGGGCTAATCCGACTGCTAATGCAATTTGGCGTCTGGGGACAGCCAGACAGGCTCCCCTCTCGCACGCCCAAGTCCGCCCCCGGTGTCCCGGTGAACATTCCCCCGGCGATCGCACAACTGGGCACGGCCACCACCATCAGCAGCACCGCCACCACCACCAATCCCCAAAAACGTTTGCCAAACATCACAGAGCCCTCAAGATAAACCATGTCTAGTCTAGTACGAAATCAAACTTTACTTACCGATCAGACTGGGGAGTCATTCTTCAGGCGATCGCCAGCTTTGTCCGGAATATTGGAAGGTTTTCGGCGAATATTTATTCCATGAGTGAAAAATATAAAGTTGTGATGAAGTTATGAAAAAGGGCTTTCATTGTTTTTTCTTTAGCTGTAATTTTTATTCAATCCATTCACGTTTCGGCCAAAAAAGATGAGTTTTATCGGCAATTCCCTTAATAGCCCAACCAATCTGGCGATCGCTTCGACCAATCAGACTGTGACTGATGGGGTCAGTGCGACTAATCTAGTCGATACGTTTCGGTTCACGACGACTGCGGTGCGAAGCAGTGTGAATCTGCGGCTGACGGGGCTAGGCGGGGATGCGGATTTGGCGCTGATTCGGGATTTGAATGGCAATAATATTGTGGATGGGAATGAGGTTCTCGCGAGTTCGACGAATGGGGGGACGCTTGCTGAGCTGATTAATCTGGTGGATGTGGCGGCGGGTACGTATTTTGTACAAATTTCTCTGGGGGGGGGGGTAAATTCCGCTAGTTACTCGTTGGGCTATGGGGCGGATGGATCGGTGCAGCAGGATATGCTGTGGCGGAATCCATCGAATGGGGATTTGGGGATTTGGGCGATGAGTGGGGCGAGTGGGGCGAGTTTCGATCGGCAGGTGGTGGTGGAGGGGCGATCGCCACCAGTTGGAAGGTGGAGGGGACGGCGGATTTTAATGGGGATGGCAATGATGATGTGCTGATGCGGAATCAGACGACGGGGGCGCAGGAGATCCGCTTTATGCGGGGGAGTGAGGTGATTCAGACGAATGGCTTGCTGGCTGTAGGGATGAATTATCAGGTGGCGGGGCTGGTGGATCTTGATGGAGATCGGAAGGCGGATATTGTCTGG
>JAAUSA010000121.1 GCA_012031975.1 Alkalinema sp. RU_4_3
GACCCGGCTGATTGTGGCCACGGGCTACCAGGACCAGCCCAACGGGATGATCGTCATGTACCAGTGCGATCGCCCCCGATTGTGGAACTCCGGGGAGGTTTCCTTCGTGCGGGAGCTGGCGGATCAGGTGGGCACGGCGATCGCCCATGCTTCGCTGTTTACGGAGCTCCAGAAGGCGAACCACAATCTGGTGCGCAAGCAGGAGGCCCTGGAGGAAGCGCGGCAGCAGGCCGAGGAAGCCTCGCGCCTGAAAAGCGAGTTTTGGCCAACACTTCCCACGAATTGCGTACGCCTTTGAACGGGATTTTGGGGTTTCTCAAGCTGGTGCTCGATGGGATGGCCGATGATCCGGAGGAGCAGGAGGAGTTTTTGCAGGAGGCATTTCGATCGGCCCAGCATCTGCTGGACATCATTACGGATGTGCTGGATCTGGCCAAGATTGAGGCCGGGAAGCTGGAGATCGCCTGTGAGCCCGTGAATTTGCATGAGCTGCTGCAGGATGTCGATCGCTCCCAGGGCAATACCGCCAAGGGGAAGGCCCTGAATTTTGAGGTGCAGTTGCCGACGACCCTCGATGAGGTGATCGTTTACGGCGATTACCAGCGGCTCAAGCAGGTGATGCTGAACCTGGCGAGTAATGCGATCAAGTTCACCCATGAGGGGGGCGTGACGATCACGACGGAGATCATTCGGAAGCGCTTTCAGTCGAGGAATCAGGAGTTTCCAGGCTTAGTCATGCTGCGGGTGGCGGATACGGGGATCGGCGTTTCGCTTGACAAACAAAACCGCCTGTTTCAGTCCTTTAGTCAGATTGATGGATCGCTGACGCGTCGCTACGGCGGCACGGGTTTAGGCCTAGCGATTTCCCAGCGTTTGGTGGAGGCCATGGGGGGCGAGGTGAATTTCTATAGCATGGGGGAAGGGCTGGGATCGACCGTGACCTTTACGGTGCCGCTGTTCCAGGAACCCGTGATGATCTCCAATCCGACTCCTGAGGACGGGAATCCGTCTGCCTAATGGGCTTCCTGGTAGCTCTCGCGAAACGCTATTGTAGAGAGCAGAGATCTAAGCGTGGAGCAAGCAGCGTATGAATATTGCAGTGGGCGCCGATGCAACGGCCCTCTTTCGATCGGCCTACGAAAACCGCTATACCTGGGCGCCGGAGTTCCCGGGGTACAGCGCCGATGTCACCTATCGCCATGGGGATGTGACGTTTACGGGTAAAGCGCTGGTTTCTCCCGATCCCCGCATGGGCTACAAGGGCGAGATTACGGGCATCGACAACGAAGAGGTGGCCAAGATTGTCTCCGGCCAGCTCTGGGAAATCGCCATCCACCGCGTCCGTCGTCCCTTTGAGAAGACCCACGCGGGCAATACGTTCAGCTTTGGCGAAACCAAGGCAAATGGGGCCGTGGAGGTCCTGATGGGCGGTAAGTCTGAGGGCGATCGCTACGAAGTCCGCAACAACGAGGTTTCCCTCGTCCATCGCAACATCCATGGGTCCTACGTGACGATCCATACCTTCACCAGCCATGACACGGGCGAAGGCTACCTGTCCCACACCTATGACTCCCAGTACAGCGATCCGGCCACCGGGGAACTGAAGGGCGGCAAGAGCGTTTTTGAAGATACCTATACCCAAGTGGGTGGGTACCAGATCCTCGATCGTCGCACGATCCAAACCGATGAAGGTACGATGGAGTTCACGTTCTCTAACATTCAGCTTCTGGGGTAACAAAACCTATGTCTCTCGCACTCACAACCGAAAACGTTGAAACCGTCCTCGACGAAATGCGCCCCTACCTGATGGCCGATGGCGGCAACGTGGAACTCGTAGATATCGACGGCCCTACGGTCAAACTCCGCCTGCAAGGGGCCTGCGGCTCCTGCCCTAGCTCCACCATGACCCTGCGCATGGGCTTGGAGCGCCGCCTGCGGGAAGAGATTCCTGAGATCACGGAAGTAGAACAGGTGTTTTAATCCTACTTCGATCGCTGGCATGATCCCCGGCGATCGGGGTTTTAAACCCTGAATACCATCTTAAGCATTGCTTCATTGGGGGCGATCGCCTTTATCCTAGGTAAGGCGATCGCCCTTCATGCTGTTTAGATCTACTGGTATATGTCCCATCCTCTCCACGTTGCGTTCATTTGGCACCAGCACCAGCCGCTTTATAAGAGTCGCTCTGCGGGAGGCAAGGAAGGACAATACCGTCTGCCCTGGGTCCGCCTCCATGGCACGAAGGATTATTTGGATTTGATTTTGCTGCTGGAGCAATACCCGAAGCTACACCAGACGGTGAATTTGGTGCCTTCGCTGATTTTGCAATTGGAAGATTATGTTGCAGGAACGGCGTTTGATCCCTACCTAACGGCGGCACTGACCCCCACGGACCAGTTGACCCCTGAAAACCACCAGTTCATCGTCCAGCACTTTTTTGATGGCAACCACCGCACGCTGATTGATCCTCACCCTCGCTACCGGGAGCTGTACGAGCAGCGCCAGGAAAAGGGTGAACGCTGGTGTATCGACAACTGGAAAGAGGTAGACTATGGCGATCTGCTGGCTTGGCATAACCTGGCTTGGTTTGATCCGCTCTTCTATGACGACGAGGCGATCGCCAAATGGCTCAAGCAGGATCGCGGGTTTACCTTGAGCGATCGCCAACGCATTTACTCAAAACAACGGGAAATCCTGCGTCGGATCATTCCCCAGCACCGCAAAATGCAAGAGAGCGGGCAGCTTGAGGTGACGACGACGCCCTACACCCATCCGATTTTGCCGCTGCTGGCCGATACGAATGCGGGCCGGGTGGCGGTGCCCAATATGGCCTTACCGGACCAGCGTTTTATGTTTGCCGAAGATATTCCCCGGCATTTGAACAAGGCGCGGGAGATGTATGTCGATCGCTTTGGTTGTAAACCTCGCGGACTCTGGCCCTCGGAGCAGTCCGTTAGTCCGGCGGTGATCCCCTACATTGCCGATGCGGGGTTTGAATGGATTTGTTCGGACGAAGCCGTGTTGGGTTGGAGTTTGAAACACTTCTTCCACCGGGATGCTTCGGGGACAGTGACTGATCCAAAACTCCTCTATCAGCCCTATCGTCTGAAAACGCCGAAGGGAGATGTTTCGATCGTATTCCGCGATCACCGTTTGTCAGATCTGATTGGCTTTACCTACAGCACCATGGATGCCAAGGAAGCGGCGCGGGATTTGGTGGGGCAATTGGAGGGGATCAGTCGATCGCTCAAGGCCCAGCAGAAAAGCGGTGCGACGAGTCTGGAAGATCCATGGCTGGTGACGATCGCCCTTGACGGTGAAAATTGCTGGGAGTTTTACCATGAAGATGGTATTCCTTTCTTAAATGCACTGTATGGATTGCTGAGTGAAACGCCGGATATCAAGCTGGTGACGGTGGCGGAATATTTGGATGCGTTTCCTGTTAAAGCTGAAATTCCGACTCAAGAACTCCATAGCGGTTCCTGGGTGGATGGCAGTTTTACCACTTGGATTGGCGATCCAGCGAAGAATCGGGCTTGGGATTTGCTGACGACGGCGCGGCAGGTGTTGGCGGATCATCCTGAAGCGACGGAGGAAAGTAATCCCGAAGCTTGGGAAGCTTTGTATGCCGCCGAGGGATCGGACTGGTTCTGGTGGTTTGGCGAGGGGCATTCTTCTAACCAGGATGCGATGTTCGATCAATTATTCCGGGAGCATTTGGCGGCGCTGTATCGGGCCTTGGATGAGCCTGTGCCGGAGTCGGTGCTACGGGCGGTGGAAAGCCATGCGGTGGGGGGCGATCATCTGCCCCAGGGCTTTATCCGTCCGATGATCGATGGACGCGGGGATGAGCAGGATTGGGATAAGGCGGGTCGCATTGAACTGGGTGGGGCCAGGGGCACAATGCACCAGAGCAGTCCGATTCAGCGGCTTTGGTATGGTCTGGACCATGTGAATTTCTATCTGCGACTCGATCTCAAGACTGGGGCGAAGATTGGCACGGATATTCCGCCGGAGCTAAATCTCTTCTGGTTCTACTCGAATAAGCCAATGCACAATAGCCCTGTGCCGCTGGTGGAGACACCCCCAGAAGCACCGTTGAATTATCTGTTCCACCACCATTTGGGCATTAATTTACTGACCCAGACGAAGTGGTTCCAGGAGGCTGGGGATAATTATCGCTGGCTACCGAGGTTGACGCGGGCGCATGTGGGGCTCGATCGCTGTCTAGAACTCAGTATTCCCTGGGCGGATTTGCAGATGGAGCCGGATACAACGTTGCAGATGTCGATTATGTTGTCGGATGGGGGACGGTTTAGGGAAACGCTGATGAAGGATCAGATGATTGCCTTGACGATTCCTTAGGTTGGGCGTTGGGGATGGGCGATCGATTGGACGATCGCCGATTGGTGTCTGGTGTCTAATTGTGCCGCTGGGTGCATTGCCCTAGGCGGATATCGCCACCACATGACCCGACGGCACATGGCAAATCCGATCGCGCCCCTGCTCCTTCGCTAAATACAACGCCTGATCGGCCCGTTTAATTAATTCATCCGGCAACTGATGCTGCAATGGTAACATCGTCGCAATTCCCATGCTCATGGTCACAAACTGACTCACCTGAGATGTGTCATGGGGAATTGCCAAAGACTCTACTGCCCAGCGCAAGGCCTCCGCCACCTGCTCCGCTCCGGCGCGATCGGTCTGCGACAACAAAATTGCAAACTCCTCACCCCCATAGCGCGCCACCAAATCCGCCGGACGCTTCGCCACCTTATCCATGGCCTGGGCGATCATCTGCAAACATAAATCCCCCGCCTGGTGGCCATAGTGATCGTTATAGCGTTTGAAATAATCCACGTCACATAAAATTAACGACAACGGCTGCAAGGTCCGAGCCAATCGCTGCCACTCCTGCATTAAATAGCTATCAAACCGCCGACGATTGGCCACCTGGGTCAGGCCGTCAAGGGTGGCTAGGCGATCGAGCTCCCACATCGCCTGCTGCAACGCCATCGTCCGCTCCTGGACCTGCCGCTCTAGGGTTTGGCGATAGTCCTGCATCACCGCCTCCGCCTGCTTGCGCTCCGTGTCATCCAGCACGACCCCGTCCCAGTACACCTCCCCATCCTCCTCCACCGCCGGAGACGCATAGCTCGCCAGCCACTTGAACTGCCCCGAGGCGTGTAAATCCGATAGGTCATGCTCCAGGGCTGCATCGCCTCGATCGCCTCCCTCGCCGAAGCCTGCATCATCGCCGCATCCTCTGGCATCATCATGGACCAGACCGCCCCGGTATTAGCCATCAACTGCTCCGGCTCAATTTCAAAAATATCCCGACAGTGGGGGCTGACATAGGTAAAGGCATCACTGCCATCGCGCCGCCACACATAGCGAAAAATCATCCCCGGCACATTCTCCGCCAGGCGGCGAATCCGCTCTTCACTCTGACGCAGGGCACTTTCGGCCTGCTTGCGGGTAATCACATTCTGAAAGGTCTGCACCGCATAGACCACATTGCCTGAAGCATCATTAATCGGCGTCGCCCGCACCTCCAGGGGCATAGTCATCTCCCGCCGACGGATTTCTAGATCGTCCATATAGACCGCCTTGCCCCGCAGCGCCTGAACGATCGGCAATTCCGCCTGGGGATAGAGCTGACCCGTCCCAGTACGATAGATCCGATAGGCCTGGGCCACCTGCTCTATTGGCACCTGGGGCATGTGCTGCACCCCCAACAGCAACTGCCCCGTCCGGTTCAAATAGAGACAGCGTCCCTGACTGTCATAGACCATCACCCCACGGGCAACGCTTCAAACAGCATCGTCAAATGCTTCTTACTGTTAAAGAGGGCTTGGTTCAAATGCACTACATTCAGGGAGGAGTCCCGCAGGCGCAAAGCCACCTGATTGAGGGACTGGGCCAGGTCTCCGAGTTCGCCGATCCGGTTGGTGGAGAGCGATCGCAAATTCCCAGAGTCTCCCCCAATGGCCAGCTCCCGCGCCGCTTGATTCAGGTGCCGCATGGGTTTGAGCAGGCGCTGGTGGGTCCAGGTCCAGATGATCAAGGACACTAGCAGGACCGCCCCCGCAAAATAAGCCGTATGGTGATAATTCTGCCAAATCTGAGCATTGAGCTGCGACCTGGGCACCAGACTGACAATCCGCCAATCCACGCCCAAATCCTCTCCCCAAGGCACCACCGTCACCCACTGGGTCTGGTCGGAGAGCTGCATCAATAGGGGCTTGGCAACCTGGTGTCTGAGCAGACTGGGCAATCGTGGGGCCAAGCCCTCCAGCCAGATCGGCGCCAAATCCTGCTTTGAACTGGCAATTAATTGGCCCTGGGCATCCACCACCAGCACCGCCCCCTTGATATCCAAGCGCTCAAGGCCGCTGGCCAGTTCCTCGGACAGCAACTCCGTGGCCACGCCCCCGCCCCCCCATCGGGTAGAACAAGCGATCGCACCGCCACCCAGGCTGGCCCCAGGGGCGTCGTCGGCTCACTCTGCCAAGTCAACTGACCATTGGCTGTCTCCACCCACCGTGGCAACTTGACATCCCGCTGAGGATAATGCCGCAGGATAGCTTCTGGCTTACCCTGGGCATTCGCACCATAGACTGTGGCACCCTTGCCAGATTGACCCAGGGTCACATCCAAATGGAGCGGCGAGGTTTGGACATGGCGATCGGTGGGCTTAGCAGAGAACAGGCTGATACTATGGCCTGATTGGGTGGTAATGGTGACAATTGACTGCGGTGAGAAGGCTGCCCTGCGGTGCTGGAGGTAGGGACCTAGGCGATCGAGTTCGGTTTTGTTAAAGGTTTTGAAGCCATTGAAGTTAGCATTACCCGTATTGATGTCATCTGCAACCACCCTGGTCAGATTGGCGGCCCCCTGCATATGACGGGCCAGCTCCGCCTGGGTCAAGTGCCGATCCTGCGTAGACAGGACCGTGAGCTGACGGCTGATGGATTCCTCCCCCGATCGCCAAAAGCAGTAGCCCAAAGCCCCAACTGTCACCAAGACCTGAAGTAGGAACGGTATCGTTAAAATCAATCGCAGTGGAAACCGATAACGACCTAATCTGGCCGTCATCTCAGGCGTCTCAGCCTTTTTATGAATAGGAGTATTTTGAGTAAACATGTACGATAGGTGAATACCAGAGGTTCACACCAATACTTTACAGGGAGGTTAATTCAATAACCCTATCGGACTCTCACTAAAACTGGATTAAATCACCATAGTTTCAGGTATATTGGCCGATAAAACCGTTCGCAATGTAAAATCAGTGTTAACTTGGGATAAGCTAAACTACGTACGGATCTTCTCCATTATGCATAGCTTTGAGGATGGAGAAATCTACCTAGCGAATGAGATTGATCGATGATTTTTATAAACTTTCATAACGATTGAAACGGCTAAATGGAGCCCAGATCCGCCAACAGGCTTGAATCCACGGTCTGTCCATCCTTTCGCGTCAGGACGATAGTGATCGCTTCCACCTGGCCCGATCCAGGCGCTGCTGGTTCCTTGCGAAAGGCAATGGTATAGTCCTCGGGATCCTCCCCCCGCATTTTGAGCCATTCCTGGACCTTGAGCTTGGCGAAGAAGCCCTGGCCATCATTAAAGAGCTTTGTCACCTGGAGCTGAATACTGAAGGGATTATGTCGTGCCATTGTGCTAAACCACTACTGCGCTAAACCAAATCATGATCATCGCCGAATCAAATGCGCCCAAACCTCACCCTCTGGGCCGCACATCTCATTACAGTAGTCGTAGGGGTAGAGGAGTTTTCGACCCTCGGTACTGTAATACCCATAATAGCCGTCTCCCCAGGGATCGTTGACCAAAAAACCATCGGGGGTGAAACCGATCAACGTCACAATATGTCCCCCATGGGTAAAGTAGCCACAAAGTACCACGGGCCGACGGTTAATCAGCTCCTCCTTAATCCCCTGCCAGGTCATTTTGGTGCTGAATGTCGCCTTGAAGCCATAGGCTTGAATCAGCTCCACCAGCACATTGTGGTTGGTCTGGGAGCCATAGCCATGGCGATCGAAGCACCATTGCAACAGCTCATCTTCGAGCTGGCCCCCGTTCTTGGAGCGAATCCCGTAGTAATACATCACCATACCAATGGCCGTGACATTGCAGGTGGCCCAGGAGAGACGGGGATTGTCCCGTTGGGAGAAGTAGGGCACATTCAGTTCCACCTGGGGGGGAATCGGATTGACGGGGCGCGATCCACGGCGCATTTGGATATAGGCCGGGTAAATGTAGCCTGTGTTACCAAAGCTGGGGATCTCCTCCGTGGCCGCAATCTTTAAGTGGCCCGATTCCACACTGTAACTAGAGACGCCGTAGACCTGGCCCGCCGTCACCGTCGCCTTTTCATCGGGCTTGAGCTTGACGGCGTCCTCGGGCAGCTTTTTCAGGGCCGTGGTCTGAAGCACCTTGGCGGTGAGCGCGTCAGGATCGTAGGGGACTTCTCGGCCCGATCGCGACAGTCTGGCATGGCGCCAATAGACATAGCCCGATTGGCCAAAGCCGGGAATGGCTTCTCGCAATGTGACTCGAAAGTAGCCACCCAGGCAGGCATAGCCGCGAATCGCCAGGGTCTCTCCCTGGAGCAGCTGGTATTTCTGGGCATTGGTCAGCTCCGAGGAATCCCGACGGTTCTGCTTGATAAATGTAGTGGTGGAAATCAGCAGTTGCAAGCCATCGGCGGGCTGATCCGGCATATCATCAATGTCAAAGCGCAACACCTGGGTGCCCCGACTCATCTGGACATGCTGCTCATAGAAATAGCCAAAGCCGCCAATGGGTGCGATCTCCTTGGCCAGTTCCACCTTCAGGTGACTATCGAGCAAGCCATAGCGATTGACATTAAACACCTGGCCCGCCTTGATCAGGATTTTCTGCTGGCTATTGAGTTTGGCAGAGTCCTGGGAGGAGACCTTGAAATAGGTGTCCTGCAAAACCTTGAGGGTGAGGGCCTGCCCCACGGTCAGGGGATTGGTACTGACGGTGACATAGAAGACGCGGTTTTCCACTTCCTTGCCTGCTTTGTCGAAGCCCCGCATTCTCAGCCAGCGTGCCCCCGCCACAGAGAACCCCTTGGCCAGATCGGCCTGCCAGGTGCCCCTGACTGAGGGAAACCTTAAACAGCACGCGATCCTCCGCCGAGACCATCACCTTGACGATCCGGCTGGCATCGTAGGTGCCCTTGAGCGTGACCGGGCGATTGACCAAAACCTCTCGCGGCCCACTGTAGGTCGGGGGCGCAGGCAGCACTTTTGTGGGCGTCGTCGGGGCAGATGGAGTCATGCGAGAACGTCTTTAGTTTCAAGCTCGTAATATCAGCAATCCTACTCCAGGAATCCCGAGTGGGGGCGATCGGTTTTGGATTTGGCGTTACAAAACGTTAGGTATCCGAGATGCAGGGGCCTCGGCTTGACTTTTCTAGGGGCATTTTGCAAGATAAAACACTATAACGAGAGAAAATTCCTGAATCATTGTCATGGTTGCTTACCTTTCCGATTTCTTTTCCACCCTTGAGTTCGCCCTAGAAAATTTAAACCTGGGCAGTTTGAATCTGGGCAGTTTGAATCTAGACCGTCTCAGCTCGATCGTGCCATCTCTGGTCGATTTTGCTGACGATCGCACCAGTCTGTTGCCCAATGCCAACAATCTGTCCCGGATCGAGGGCTTTAGCCAAATCGTGGTGTTTGGCGATAGTCTGTCCGATACGGGCAATCTGGCCAACCTGCTGGTGGACTATGGTCTGCCGACGACCGAAGGGTTCAGTCCTATCCTCGTCAATGGCCGCATCTCCAATGGTCCCCTCTGGATCGAAACCCTCGCCGCCAACTGGTCGCTCAATCCCCTCCAGGTGAAGAACTTTGCCACGATCGGCTCCACCACCGGGCGCAGCAATATTTCATCGGCATTCGTTGCCTTTTTGCCGCCGGAAGTAGTAGCCGAGGTCAAGCTGCCGGGGATATTGGACCAGATCGATCGCTATGGCAGCACCCTCACTGCCCCAGCCGATCCCCAGGCCCTCCATATCATTTGGGGCGGCGCGGCGGATTTCTACCAGATGCCCGGTAAGACTTGGGCCGAGGCGATCGCCCAGGTGAATCAAAGCGTGAACAATGTGATCGCCAGCGTCGAGCAGTTGGCTAGCCTAGGGCCACCGCGATCGCCGTGGTCAATCTACCCAACCTGGGACTCGCCCCGAGTATTCAAGCCCTAGGACTTGGTGCGGAAGCCACAGCCTATAGCCTGGTATTCGACGGCCTCCTGGCGTTTCGACTCAATCAGGTGGAGCGGCGTTTACCCACGGTGGATGTGATCGAGGTGGATCTGTTCTCGATGACCGAGGCGATCGTTGCCAATCCCCAAGCCTTTGGCCTCAGCGACATCACTACCCCCCTGGTCACCGTCAGCGGCCCAGCGGTCAATCCCAATGCCTACCTCTGGTGGAACGGCAACCATCCCACTACCGCTGGCCACCAGCTGATCGCAGGCGCTGTCCAATCGGCCCTCCAAGGCAGGGGCAGCAGTCAATTTGTGGAAAATGGCTTGGCCTTTGTGGCCAATCGGTTTACCCAATGGCTCAACAACGGCGGTTTAGACCGGGGTTTGGACCTGACCACAGTCTTCAGCCCGGCCAACTTGAATGCCCTGGGCTTGGCTAGTTAGACCAGAACGCTGTGGTTAAACCCCTTATGGGCGGTTTGGTCCCATCATCTCCCTTGCCCTGCACCAAGACGCCGAACCCCCCGAGCCCCGTGGGATCGATCAGTCGGTGCAGGGCATCGCGCATTTTGAGCTGTTCGAGCATCTCTGCCCCCGATCGACCTTCCCCCTGACTCAATCCCGCAATCCGATCGCCCAACCCCAAATACATCAAAAATGCCGCCTGCTGGGTGAGACCCAGGGTGACCAACCCCAGACGAGCGCCCTGGGTTTGCAGCGCCGTGAAATCGACATGGGCTGTGATGTCCTGCTCTCCCAGGTTGATGTAGGGATCGCCATGGACCTGATGCTGGTAATAGCATTGCAATGTGCCGCTGCACCGACCGGGATTGTAATAGCGCTTGTTGCTGTAGCCATAGTCGATGGTGATTAGGTAACCCTGGCGTAGGCGATCGGCCACTGTCTTTAACCAATCCAGGGCCTGTAGATTGACCTCCGTGCGATAGCCCTCGGGATAGACTGGGGAGAGCAAGTCGATGTTCGCTGCCTGAAAATAGTCCGCGATTCCCGAGGTCGAAAGGGGCTGCAAGGTTTCCACGGGGCGATCGCCCTCCCAGGCGACATAGACCTCCATCAAGCGATCGCCCCTCTTCTGCACCTGATGGACCGCAAAGGCATCGATTAATTCATTGGAAAACACACAGCCAACAATGCTCTGACTATCAATTTCTGACCAGGTGCGCCATTGGATTGCAACGCCAGAATCCAGCAGCGATTGCAGGGTATTTTGCTGTCGATCGATCAGGTCAGCGCTTTTTTCTACAATGGTGTAGCTAACACAGATGAAACAGCTTTCATAATAATCCCGCAAATGAATTAAGATATCCCGCGCTAGCCAGCCCTGACCCGCACCCATTTCCACCAAATCAAAAGCTGACGGCGATCCCAGGCGCTGCCACAGCTCCACAAACTGTACCGC
Organism: Alkalinema sp. RU_4_3; assembly: GCA_012031975.1. Classification (GTDB taxonomy): domain Bacteria; phylum Cyanobacteriota; class Cyanobacteriia; order Leptolyngbyales; family Leptolyngbyaceae; genus JAAUSA01. The sequence continues at coordinate 11,684 of JAAUSA010000121.1, forward strand.
CAGCATCGCCCCAAAGGCCTCTCCTAAATGGACCGACGTAAAAAAGTCCCCCCGCTGACCCATCCGCTTCGCCTGCTGGTTGTAATAGCCCGATTCATGGTAGAGCACCGTTTCCATAAATTCGGCAAAGGTGATGGCGCCCTGTTGCTGGATGCGATCGCGCAGATATTGGATTAGGTGTTTTTCCATGGCAGGTTCAAACGTAGAAACATCAAATGCAAAATCCCTGGAAAATTGACACAAATGCCACCTTCCCAGGGATTCTATTATTCAACCATTAAGGCAGCCACTAAACCGTGGCTAAATCCTTACCAGCTTTTTTCGCGATGAAACTATCGGAGTCAAACTCAACCTTAAATTCCGAAGACGGCTGAGTCAGACGCAACCTATTGACATAGGCGTCGGCATCGTTGCGTTTCCGGAAGCGGTGCGTTGCAACGGATGCACCTTCGTTCACTTGATAAATCACCCAAGGAGTGAGTTGCGCTTGGTATTTCATGATAAGGCGGAGACCCAAGTATGAAGGACACTTTAACAAACCAAACTAGCCAATCGGGCAGATCCCCTAAACGAACGGAGAGTGCTTAGCCGAGAAGTTCACACGGTTTAATACAGCGGCGAAAGCCCTAGCAAATCTGCAGCAAATTCCGACGGACAAGGCCGCCCCAAAGCCTAAGACAAACAAATTTCCAGCAAACTCAATGCAAAGGCCGTCGGCTCGAAAACTCAAACCCACAATCCTTCACAAATGTCTACGAGCTGGCCGGAAAAAAAGTTCTAAAAAAGCTTTCGGGATGAGAATGTCCCAGAATCAGACAAATTAAACTAAATCTTTCACCAAAACAAAGTTTTGAGCCGGGTGTAGGAAAGCAGCCCGCAAAACTCTGCCCATGTAGATACTGATTAAAACCCAATCTGGGGGGGAATGCAAGAAGTAATTAAGTACTACTAGGTGCCACCCACGCAGATCGACCCTCGTAACTCCCAGTCACCTAAGACCAGCCAATGTAATCCACTGGCCTGTTTCAAGACAACTTGTCATTCCGATACGATCCCACAGTGACCCTAGATAAGCATCCGCGAAACTACTTGATCCCCACTTAAACAGACCAATCAATCCCCAGCCTGACATGCCTATCGATCGACCGATCCCATCACCACATCGATGCTGCCGAGGATGACAAACAGATCGGCGACCTTCAGACCCTTCACCAACTGAGGCAGGACTTGGAGGTTGTTGAAGTCGGCGGGGCGAATCTTCCAACGCCAGGGCGTGGTGCTATCGTCTCCCACAATGTAGATCCCCATCTCCCCACGACCCGCTTCAATCCGGGCATAGGCCTCACCCTTTGGTATCTTGAAGGTCGGGGCAACCTTCTTAGCCACGTATTGGAAATCGAAGCCATTCCACTCACATTTGGGACCACCGACGAGACGTTGGGCTTCGAGATTTTCATAGGCACCACCGGGAATTTGAGCACAGGCCTGCTGAATGATCTTCACCGACTCACGCATCTCCTCCATACGCACAATATACCGAGCAAAACTGTCCCCTTCGGTCGCCCAGGCTACATTCCAATCAAAATCGTCATAGCACTCATACTTGTCTACCTTGCGCAGATCCCACTTCACCCCAGAGGCCCGCAGCATCGGCCCAGAGATACCCCAGGCGATCGCATCCTCGCGGCTCAGCACCCCCACACCCTCCAAGCGACGGCGCAGAATCGGGTTATTAGTGAGTAGCTTTTCGTATTCGTCGATCTTCTCGGGGAGGTAGTTGCAGAAGTCGATGCATTTCTCTAGCCAGCCGTAGGGCAGGTCCACGGCCACGCCCCCGACGCGGAAGTAGTTATTGTTGACCATGCGATAGCCCGTGGCGGCTTCGAACAGGTCGAGGATCATCTCGCGATCGCGCAGGGTATAGAAGAAGGGTGTCCCGGCCCCGAGATCCGTAATGAAGGGTCCTAGCCACAGCAGGTGATTGACCAGGCGGGCCAGCTCCAGCATGATCACGCGAATGTAGCTGGCGCGCTTGGGGATCTCCACCTTGGCTAGCTTTTCCACGGCGTTGACGCTGACGGCCTCATTGAACATGCCGCCGTAGTAGTCCCAGCGGCTCACGTAGGGAATGTAGGCGACGATCGTCCGGTTTTCGGCAATTTTCTCCATGCCGCGATGCAGATAGCCCAGCACGGGCTCACAATCGACGACATCCTCCCCATCTAAGGTGACGACCAATCGAAAACAACCATGGGTAGCCGGATGGTGAGGCCCCATATTAATGACCATGGGCTCGGTCTTGGTTTCGATCATTGGCATAGCGTTGCCGTTCCCCTGTTCAGACGAAGGTTTTTCTACACTTAATTATATCGCGAGATAGGGAGAGGCGATCGCCCCGGTCCGCCCGGTTCGGATCAGGGCCTGGTAGAGCATGACCGCCAGCTCGGCTCGGGTGATCCCGCGCGCGGGGTGAGGGCGGTGCGATCGGGATAGTTAACTAGGAGTTTGCTCCCGATGGCTGCGGCCACTGGGGCCTGGGCATTGGCCGGAACCGTGGCCCCGTCCCGCAGGCGACTCAGGGCCTTGGGATCGCCGCTGGGCAGGGCGAGGCCCTGGGATAGGGCCTGGATCACCTGGAGGCGCGTCATGGTCTCATCGGGGCGTAGGTTCCCCTGGGGGTCCGGCAGGAGAAACTGGGCGCGGGCGGCCTGATCTATGGCATTCTTCGCCCAGTGGTTGGTCGCAACATCTTTATAGGTCGCGGCCGCCACCGTCGGCTGGGGATTGAAGGTCCTGGCCACCCAGGCGGCAAACTGGGCGCGGGTGACGGGCGCCTCCGGCTGAAAGGATCCATCCATGTAGCCCTGCACCAAACTCTGGGCGGCCAGGGGCAGGATAAAGTCCCTGGCCCAATGCTGCTCCATGTCAACGAAGCCCAAACTCCCAAGGTCGGGCTTGACCAAGTACTGGGAATCGATCGCGGGCAGACGATTAATACTGACCAAGGACTGATAGACCAGGGCAGAAACCTCGGCGCGGGTGATGTCCCGGAGGGGATTGAGCAGGCGGGGATTGGGGTAATTGACGACGAGCTGCTTTTGGGTGGCCGTGGCGATCGCCCCCGCTGCATAGCCGGGCACCTGGCCGCGATCGCCGTAGATGCCTAAAAGAGAGGCCGCCCCATCCTTGAAACCCAGGCCACTGACGATCGATGAAAAGGCCTGCACACGGGTCAAGTTGAGGCCCGGCCGGAAGGTGCCATCGGGGAAGCCGGAGATAAACCCCATTTGATGGGCCTTAATCACGGCGCCATAGGCCCAGAAGTTGCTGGGCAGATCGCTAAAGCTGCTGCTGGCCCTGACGGATGGCAGATCATAGACCTTGGCCAGCAGGGCGGCATATTGGGCGCGGGTCATGGGGGCTTCGGGCTTGAAGGTGCCATCGGGAAAGCCTGTGAGTAACCCACGCGAAACCATGCCCTGAATGTAGGCCTCGGCCCAATGGCCCTTGGCATCGCTAAAGCCAGCGCTTGGAGCCGTTGGGGTGGGTGGATTTCGGTGGGTTGGGGGCTGGGGGCGTTGGG
>JAAUSA010000356.1 GCA_012031975.1 Alkalinema sp. RU_4_3
CCCCGCCCCTGAGGGGACGTTACCGCCGTCCCCCCAGACCCCCCTCACGAAAGTGTGATCTGTTAGATAGTGCTAGTGGGATGGTGGAGCGTGGGTTTGTAATAGATCTGATGAAACCCTGGGTTAGAGAATGCAGAGGCGATCGTTCTTGCGTAAGCGATCGCCTTACTGAAGAAATGGCAACCCACCACCACTCCCAATCCACATCTCCCCTAAGATAGATCTCCTGAACTATAAGTGCAAAAAACTCTACCCAAAGTCAGATGCCAACAGAGCCTCCACTAAGCCACGATAGCAGCATATCCCGAACAATCCATGCCCATGGCAGAACCCCAAGACAGCAACCTCTCAATCCAACAAAACATCCGATCGATCGCAGAAACCTTCCCCCTATTTAGCTGTTTCGACTGTGCCACCGCCATCCGCAATTTTCTCATCGAACAGAAAATCCCTGGCCGCCAACTGCTTCTATCCACAGGCAGCACCCAAAAACCCTTCTGTAACATCTACTGCGATCGCCTCCGCCAAAAACATCTCCGTCAATGGCCGCCATACCGCGATCGCCATTATCATAGATGGGCAAGAGTGCATCTTCGACAACGTACATAGCCAAGGCGTTTCTAGACTAGAATGGATTAACAGCTTCTACAGTCCCATTCAAGATCTAGGACAGGACTTCCAAATCACTGCAACCGAGTTTTAGCCACAAACATCTTACTATGCTTGACCTCTACGACTTGATTAGAAATATCGAAAAGCGGCCCACCATGTATCTTGGACAGGCAGACCTCACCCACCTAGGGGCATTTCTAGCCGGTTACTTTTTCGCCCGTCGCCAATCCGGCATCCCCGAGACCCTTCAAGAACAGCAGTTCTCAGAATTCCAAGCCTGGATCGAACAGAAATTCAACGTCAGCTACAGCCAACCCTGGGAAAAAATCATCCGCTTCTTCTCCCCCGATGAATCCCTATCCTTTCAACAATTCTTCACCCTATTCAACGAATTCACGGAACTCAAACAGATTTCTGAAACAGCCTCCCTCACCCATTAATTGAATCCCAAACACTCACCCTGAAAGAAGAGGACAACGATGACCCTCTCCGTAGATCACCCCAACCCCACCACGATCGAACAAGCGATCAGACCCGAAGTCTTCGCCTACCTCTAGCACCAGCAAGACCAACTAGCCAGGTATGGATCCACATCTTGCCAGGAATGAGGCGAACCCATGGGGTCTGCACAACGGTAAGGATCTACGCAATCTAAGGTCTCTTTGCACTTTTCTAGGAGCAAAATCTGAAAGCGATCGTCTAAGCTTGTAAATAGAGATAGCGTTTGGTCATCCAATCCTGCAATCGCATCGTAGTCCGATCGTGTTCTCAATGTCACATCGACTGTCTAGACTGATGACTACGATGTGGGAATACCCATCCCAACCTTATCCAGTATGCCTAGACCCATGACTCAGCAAGACAAATCCCTCGCCAAGCAACCTAACAAACTTTGGCTCTACATCGGCCTACCGCTACTCGGCGCGACATCGGCCCTTTGTCTGAGCCAAGGGATGAAGCCCGTTTCATCGATCGCCCAAAACACAGCTCCGACTGCAACGATTGCCCAGTCTCGCACCAGCAGCCTAGTCGGCAGTGACAACTTCATCGCCGAGGCCGTGGACAAGACTGGCCCAGCGGTCGTGCGCATCGATTCCTCCCGCACCGTCAAAGCCCAGCGGCCGGCGATTCTCGACGATCCCTTCTTCCGGCAGTTCTTTGGCGATGCCGCAGAGGGCATGCCCAGGGAGCGCGAGGAACGGGGATCGGGCTCCGGATTCATCATCAACCAGGACGGCATCCTCCTCACCAATGCCCATGTGGTCGAAGGCGCCGACTCGGTGACTGTCACCCTCCGCGATGGCCGCGAATTTAAAGGCAAGGTCCTTGGCACCGATTCCCTCACCGATGTCGCCGCCATCCGCATCGAAGGCAAAAACCTCCCCACGGTCTCCCTCGGCAATTCCGACCAGCTCAAACCCGGTGAATGGGCGATCGCCATCGGCAACCCGTTGGGCCTCGACAATACCGTCACCGCAGGCATCATCAGCGCCACGGGCCGCACCAGCGCCCAGGTCGGCGTCCCCGACAAGCGCATCGGTTTCATCCAAACTGACGCCGCGATCAACCCCGGTAATTCCGGTGGACCGCTGCTAAACCAACGCGGCGATGTGATCGGCATGAACACTGCCATTCGAGCTGGCGCCCAGGGCCTAGGCTTCGCCATTCCGATTAACGCCGCTCGCAATATCGCCGACCAGCTAATCGCCAAGGGCAAGGTCTCCCACCCTTACCTCGGCATCCAAATGCGGACGCTGAATGCCGACCTCAAACGCCAAATCAACGAAGACCCCAACGCCAATTTCTCCGTCAAAGCCGATCGCGGTGTCCTAATCTTTCGGATCATGCGGGACTCCCCTGCTGCCAAGGGCGGCATCAAACGCGGCGATGTGATCAGCAAGGTGAACGGCCAAACGGTGAATAGCGCTGAGGAAGTCCAGGCCCAGGTCGATCGCGCCACCGTGGGCGGAGATCTGTCCATGGAGATCGATCGCGACGGCCAACGCTTGTCCCTGGCCATCAAGCCCGGTGAATTCCCCCGCCAATCCCCGCAAAACTAATGGCTAGCCCAACCATTTTGCAACTAGGCGATCCAAGGCTGCGTCAGGTGGCGCAGCCCGTGGGGGATGTGAGGTCCCCTGAGGTTCAGGCGTTGATTGACCAATTGCTGGTCACGGTCTCCGCCAAAAGCGGCGTGGGCATTGCCGCTCCCCAAATTGCCCAAGCCCTGCAAATCATGATCGTGGCCTCCCATCCCAGTCCGCGCTATCCCCAGGCACCGGAGATGGCACCGATGGCGATGATTAATCCCCAAATTGTCGAGATGGGGGGCGATCGCATCTTCGGCTGGGAAGGCTGTCTGAGCGTTCCGGATCAGCGGGGTTTTGTCCCGCGCTATGGGAAGGTGACGATCGCCTATACGGATCGTCAGGGTTTGGGTCAAACGATTGTGTTCCAGGATTTTCTAGCGCGGATTTTCCAGCATGAATACGATCATTTCCAGGGGATTTTATTTCCCGATCGCGTCGAATCCCCAGAGCATTTAATCTCGGAGGCAGCCTACCAGGAAATGATTCAAAAACCCGTCGCCTAAATTTTCTCAACCCTTTCCCGTCCTGTCGAAATCTG
>JAAUSA010000357.1 GCA_012031975.1 Alkalinema sp. RU_4_3
GATCCTCAGCATACCCGCGCACGGTTGCTCGTGTTTGGCTAAGCTGCTGGGGTTTCAGTTAATTCGATGCCCGCACAAGATCCTTCCATGTCGCAGCCGCCGTTTGATGTCGCCGTTGCTCATCGCTGGTTTGCGGTCGAGTTCAATAACCGGGCGTGGGATCTCGTGGAGAAGACGGACCGTACGGCGGACGAGGCGGTGGAGATCGCGGTGGGGGACGAGGGTGATGGCGGTGATGTTTTCTAGGTGGGGAGGAGGGCGGGGATGTGGAGGATTTCGGCTAGGGTTTCGAGCTGGGTTGGCATTGTGATGTACCAATCAGTTTTTTGATCGTTGGCTTTTGATTTCTTTCTTTGGTCTGCGTAGGTTTTGTTCCAGGTTTTAATCCATTCGTCTAGGCGATCGCGCTCTTTCATGGAGATGATGCGATCACGTTGACTAATGACGATGGGTTCGGGGTGGTCCGATCGGAGTATGAAGGTTGTGATGGTGTTTGTGCTTAGGTACCAGTAGACGATCGCGCTCTTTGGGACGAGCATTTGGCGCATTTCGGGGTAGGTGGTGGTGCCGGGGCTGTTGGTGAGGAGCCATTGCATGAGGCCGTTTTTGTCGGCTTCGGCGGTTTCGAGGGCGAGTATGGTTTTGTTTTGGGTGAGGAGGAAATCGACGGTGAGTTCGTTGAGGTTGGGGGAGGGTGCGGAGGAGCGATCGCGGTGGGCTTCGGTGGGGGCTTGGGTGAGGAGGCGATCGCGGACGTCGGTGGCTTGGCGGAGGAGGGTTGCAATTGTGTCGTTGATTTCTGTGACGAGAAGCGAGGTTTTACAGTAGCCCCAGAGAGCCGAGAGATAATCTTGGGGATAATCGGTGGCAGGTATATTATTGATGGCTGCCCAGAAGCTTCTTCGGGCGTCGCACCATTGAGGAATGAGATTCTTTGAAGAAATATGTTTTAGGTAAGCATCGCCTAATTCTCGATGGATTAGTCCAACGCCTAATGTGTCCATAGGGATGTGAGGAAGTGCGTCCTTTAGTGCTTCGACATGGGACTTTTGGAGGTTTCGATCCAAATTTCTCCGGCGGATCTGATCGGTTAGAGAAAGAGTTAATGTGTCAAGGCTATTCAACTTACAAAAGGATGCAGCACGGCTAATCCAAGCTGCGTGAAAGTCGTATTTGCACTCGATTGCCTGGTCAAAGGAAGCGATCGTCTCTTCACAACGACCTAAATTAGCAAGTGACGTACCGCGACCGCACCAAGCTGCGTGAAAGTCATGTTTGAATTCAATCGACTTGTTATAGGAATCGAGCGCCATCCTCATAAGCGTCCTATCTTTTCAAGTAAACTACCGCGATTGTGCAAAACTTCGTGTTTGTTATTTTTGGACTTGCTCGCTTCGTCATAGGAATCGAGCGCCTCCTCATAACGGCACAAATTAGCAAGTGAAGCACTGCGACCGTTCCAAGCTTCATGAAAGTCGTGCTTGAAATCGATCGCCTTGTCATAGGATGCAATCGCTTCGTCGTCGTAACCTAACCTAGCAAGCGAACAACCACGGTTATACCAAGCTGCATGACTGTCGTGTTTGAACTCGATCGCTTTGTCACACGATATGATCGCATTTTCAAAATCGCTAGCATCATAGAATTGATTGCCGCGATCGAGCCAAATCTGTGCCTCTTCCTCTGGCGATCGATTCTTCGCAACGATCGCCCCCCGAATTTCAACCTGTAACTCCAACGCTTCTACCGACTGGCCAAAAATACTGACTACCCGATCGATCTCAGCCAAAGCCTCCTCCAGATTGCCCTGCTGCAACAACTCCCGTGCTGCTGAAAAATGACTTCACTGGACTCACCACCAAACCCGGCATCTACGCCATCCGTCACCGCCTAGAAGGACTCCTCTACGTCGGCAAAGCCCAGGATATCAAAGAACGCTTTCGAGGCGGCCACAAGGCGATCACCTGGTCCTGGCTAGAGGACTATAATCACCGTGATGTCGCGATCGCACCCATGAGATCGACTATCTTCAGTGGCGCGCGCTATCATCAGACCTAGAGGGCATCATTCTGATTTGGAGCAAGCCCCCCTTCAACATCCGCATCCCCATGAGAGACCAGCCATGACCACTACCACCACACCAAACCCTGAAGAAGCGATCGAACATCTCAACCCGATCGCTGCCCGCATGATGCTAGCAGCTTTTCCCGATCATATCCGTGAAGCCTTTGAACGGCGTGCGAAGGAAATTGATTACCCCGTTGAAGCTGTATTAGAAATGGCAGTTGCAGGCTTTCTTGATCGTGAAGCCCTTAGTTTTATAGATTGCAAACCAAGATACTAAGGGCGATCGCCACAATCGAATTACTGTCCCCGATCGGGCTTACAGTCGGCAAAACCGATCGCTTCATTGTCGAGATACCCAGCGATTGCCATTTCCAGCAGTGCCTCAACCGGATAGTTAATCTCAGCCGATCGCCTTAGGATAGCCTGTTGTATGCGATCGGGAAGCTGTGCCAGGATAGTTTGGGCGGCAGCAGGGGTAAGTTGTTCGAGGATGGTGGTTTGCATGGGTTTTAGGGCTGGAGGGAAACTTTGTATGGGGATCGATCTACCTAGGGCGTGTTAGGCGCGATCGGCACCTCCATTAACCCACGCACCTCATCCCCCAACCGCTCAAAATCCCGCACATTAAACGTCAAAATGCGATCGACCCCCACCTTCAATCCCGCCTGCGCAATCACAGCATCAAACACCGCACCACTAACCAGACCATACTGTGTCACCACCTCGATCGCCGCCACATAATCCGCTAAATCCAAACGTACTTTCACAAACCCTTCCAAACTCGACAAAATTATGCCCTGCGCTGTCGTTGGTGTAATCTTTTCTGCCAACGGCAATTTCGTCAAAACCGAATACAATTCCGCCACCGTATGCAAACTCACATATCCTTGAAGCTCACCTACCTTTGCGCGCTGGAACCAAGGCCGACAAACCCCATGATTCGGATGCTGGGGCACAAATGCCGCAGTCAAAACATTTGTATCAAATAGAACCTTCACCAGCCACTAACCTCTTGTATCCGTTCTTCCCGTTGTTGCTTGATAAATTGGCTCTACCGGATCTCCCGTGAGTCTTGTCCATATCTAGTGTCATAGGTTCCTTGGTGCAGGCAATTATGTGATGATAGAAGTCTCTGCAGCCAATCAGATCTTATGAACAACAACATTCAGATT
>JAAUSA010000358.1 GCA_012031975.1 Alkalinema sp. RU_4_3
CTGGCCCCGAGGTGGTAAGATGATACAGGGCAAGCAGGGCTGGATAGGGGGCATCCTCAAAGCGATCGAGCTGGTAGCAGGCCTCGGCCATGCTCAGCAGGTTGACCGATTGGAGGTAGGCATCACCGCAGCGCCCACAGGCATCTAAACCCTGCTGAATCCAGACTAAGGCCTGGGTGGGATTGCCGCAGCTGAGATGGGCAATGCCGAGGCTGGTGGTGGAGAAGGCTTCGCTCTGGGGATCCTCTAGGCGAAGGGACTTTTGGGCGCCCTGTTCTAGGTAGCCCATGGGGATCTCATAGTCTTCGGGGGGGGCTTCTCGGGCTAGGGCCGCCAGGACTTCCCCGTACCCAAGGTTAGTCAGGGCATTGGCTTCTCCGAGGGCATCCCCGCTGTCGCGGCTGAGGATGAGCGCCCGCTGGCCCTGGACGATTGCCCCTTCAGCGTCCCGCGCCAGGGCGAGGGTCCGACTGAGGTGATTGAGATTGGCGATTTGGCAGGGGCGATCGCCCTCGGCCTGGGCGATTTCGAGGGCCTGGCCATAGACGGCGGTGGCTTCTTCTAGGGTACCAGCAATCCGCACGAAGTTGCCCATCAGGGTGAGGATGCGGGCCTTGACCTGGGTGCCCTCGACGGTGCGCAGGGGCTCACTGAAGTAGTCCATGGTGCTGCGAAAGGTCTGTCCCCCAAAGCCGATCGTCAAGTTCCCATAGAACGGAAAAATGGCTGCTGGGCAAACAGCCTCAGCACCTGCAATCCCGATCGCATCGCCGTCTGCGCAAACATATCCCGGCTCAGTACGTTCATGCCACTGCCCACGCCCCGGCTCAGCAAAATCCAAGTGCCTGCAAACCCCACGTACAGGGAAGAGAGAAACTTGGCCATCAGCTTGTTGCTGTAGATTTGGGTGGTGGCCCAGGCGATCAGGCCCTGCTGGAGGCGCTGGAGGGTGATCGTTAGTTCGAGCCAGTCGTTGCTGTTAATGGGCTGGCGGGCGATCCAGTCTTCGATGGCGCCGTCGGTAGAGAGGGTTTGGAAGAGGCCCTGGGGGAAGCCTTGGCTGTGCTGGGACCAGAGTTTCCAAGGGCTGGGGGCGCGGTTGCTGTCGTTTTGGAAGCCGAGGCTGTCGGGGCGATCGAATAGCCAGCTGATCAGGTGGGGTTGGAGGGCTTGCCATTGGGTGAGGCCGCGCTGGATGCCTTGGCCAAAGATTTGGACTTCGGGGGCCATGAGGCTTTGCTGAAGTCCGGCGGCGAGCTGCTGGAGCTGGCTATCGGTGAGGGCTTCGGGGTGGTTTGGATCTAAGCGGGTGACGAAGGCTTCTAGGCGATCGCTATTGCTGGCACTGGTGATGGCGAAGAGGGTGCTGGAAAGGACATCCTTGGCTTGGTTGTCCTGCTGGTAGCGGTGCCATTCGGCTTCTAGGGTGCGGACGGCGCGCAGGGCTCGGGTGCCTTGGCTGTTTGGAGTTCGTCGCGGGCGTTGACCTGGGCTTCGAGGGCGGTGAGGCGATCGGTGATGGCTTCGTCAAATACGGATTGGGTATCGGGTTCGAGTTCATCCCGCAGGCGATTGTAGAGCTGCTCTTTGGATCGCACCTTGCCCTGGAGCGTCATTTGAATGATGGTTTCGATGAAGCTGTTGTAGCGATCGCGCAGGTCTGTCATGGGGGCAGTTAGTTACGGTATTCATTACTGTAACGAATTCTTGCGCCTGCCCAGTGCAATTTCTCCCGTAGGGTTTGGTAGTAGGAGTAGTCTTCGCGCAGGAGGATGAATTGGGCGTCATTGGGGGCCATGCGGATGTCGATGCGTTGGCCGGGCCAGAGGGCGGTGGCGAGGACGCCGTCCATCCAGAGTTTGGTACTCAGGTCGCGGTCCATCAGGGGCCAGATGCTGATGACGCAGCCGGGGGGGAGGACGATGGCTCGGCTCGATAGGCTGAGGGGACAGATGGGGCTGACGATGATGGCGGCCATGCCGGGGTGGACAATTGGGCCGTTGGCGGCGACGGTGTAGCAGGTGGAGCCGGTGGGGGTGGCGACGATCAGGCCGTCGCCTTGGTATTGATCGACGATGGCGCCATCGACTTCCATTTCGAGTATGGAGGTGATCATGCGATCGGCGGCGGCGGGCCGGATGCACATTTCGTTGAGGGCGAGGTAGGGGAGATCGTCATCCTCTTTATAGTCGGTCGGGTTCGTCAGTCGATCGACGTCTCGATCGGCCACGCGAGCCTGGAGCATCATGCGCTGCTGAACGGCATAGCGATCGCCGGTCAATCGTTCCCAGAGCTGATCTAAATCTTCAACCATCTCAGCCGGTTCGGTCAAAAAGCCAAGGTGCCCGCCAATATTGACCGCCAGGATGGGGACACCATCGGGTGCCAGTTGACGCGCGGCGGCCAGGGCGGTGCCATCGCCGCCGAAGATAATCGCAAAGTCAATAGGCTGAGTTGCTGAGGCCAGAAAGACTGGGTAGGGGTTATCTTTGGCACCGCTTGGCCCCATTAGAATATGACAGCCTTTGCCCTCAAAATAGCGGGCGCATTTAGCTGCGGCCTTCTTACTGAAAGCTTCTCCGGCTTTGTAGGCAATGATGACTTGTTTAAGCTGCACGATGGTTGACCGGTGTAAATGCGATGTCAGACGACAGGCAGTGACCTAGCGGAACGGTGGCGAATAGAGTAAGCCTCCGTCTTTCCAGAGTTTGTTTTGGCCTCGGGGCAGGTTGAGCTTCGTTTGAGGGCCGAGGTTGCGATCGTACATTTGCCCATAGTTACCCACATGTTTGACGACCCGCAGCGCAAAGTCATTAGGAAGGCCAATACCTGAACCAAGGTTATCCTCTTTGCCTAAGAATCGCTTGATCACCGGATCTTCGCTGCCGAGAAACTGATCTAAATTACCGGAACGAATGCCTAGATCCTCTGCTTCAAAGGTACTGTAAACAATCCAGGTGACGGCATCGCGCCATTGTTCGTCGCCATCTGCCACCGCAGGGGCCAGGGGTTCTTTCGACATCACCGCTTCTAGAATGATGTGATCTTCGGGTTTCGGAAAGGCACTTCGCCGCGACAGGAGCTGAGAGCGGTCTGAGGTGACCCCCTGGCAGCGATCTTCAGAATAGGCTTTGTAGACGGCGTTGATATCTTCAAAGACCACTGGGGTGTAGTCAACCCCTAACTTCCGCATTTGGTCCG